>NZ_BCBD01000041.1:0-37863 GCF_001320345.1 Pseudomonas sp. NBRC 111127
GCGGGTTCACCCGCGGTAACTTAGCGTAGCCTCAGTAATAGGTACGCGGCTGTTCGTCAGCCTTGTTCAACACCGTACCAATCAGGTTGACCCCTGCCAGGTGGTGCAGGCAGTCCTCGATTTCTTTCTTGTTGTTCATGCCATTGGCCACCACCAGCAATACACAATCGAACTTGGGTATGACGGTGATCGCGTCGTCGGAGCTCAGCAACGGCGGCAGGTCGAAAATGCAGATGCGCGACTCGTAGCGGTTGCGCAACTCGCCAATCAGGTTACTCACCTTGGGCGACGACAACACCTCGGTCGACAACGGCACCGGCACCCGGGTCGGCAGCACCACGAAGCGCGGCAAGGTCGGGTTGACCAGGCAGTCCTGCAGTGGCGACTTGTCGTTCAGGAACTCATTCAGTGCATGCTCCATCGGCAGCCCCAATGTGCTCCCCACCTTGGGCCGGCGCAGGTCGAAGTCCACCAGCAAGGCGGTCTTGGTGGTGTGGTGGGCAATACTCATGGCCAGGTTGACCGCCAACACGGTTTTGCCTGCCTCCGGCGTGGGCGAGGTGATGGCCAGGGTGCGCCAGCCGTTCTCGTCCATCAGCCGCAGCACCTGGGTGCGCAGCAGGTCGATCGGCCCGTTCATGTTCGAGTTCTTGTTGAACGCCACAATGCGGTTGCGCTCCAGGTGGTCTGGATGCAGTGGCACCACCTTGGTGTTGACGTAGTCGAACTGCCCCGGCACCTCCGCCAGCGCCGTGCCAGGGGCCGGCGACAGCGGCTGAGGGGTACCCGGTGTGACCTGATGAATAGTGTTGCCAACAGCCGGCTTGGTCCTGTCCATCACTGCATTCCCTATACGAACCGCGACATGACTTTGTACAGCAGCACATCCAGTGGCATGTAGTACACGTGCACCAGCACTATCATGATAGCCGCCAGCGCCAAGGCCGCCACGATCAAGCGGTTACGCCAGCGTTTGCGCCTGGCCACATCGGCCCGCGTCTCGATATACGGCAGTGCCACCAACACCCGTTTGCCCAGCAGGTTCTCCAGAGCACCAACGCCCCGTACCCGCTGGTTGAGCATTTCCAGCAACATGACCAGCGCGCCGCCACCGGCCGGCGCCAGAACCAGCCCCAGCGCGGCGATCTTCTTGCGGTTAGGCTTGATCGGCTTCTCGGGCAACAGGGGCGGCTCCAGCAGCACAAAGCGCTCGGCTTTGTTTTCCTGCTCCAGGCTTTCGGTGATTTTCGCGCTCATTTCCTTGGCGCGGATTTCTTCGTATTTCTTGCGTGCGTTGTCGTGGTCACGCATCAGGGTGACCAAGCCACGCTCGACCTGCGGCGCCTCCAGGATCTCGGCTTCATAGCCTTCCATTTTTCGGGTCAGTTCGCGCTTTTGCTCGGCCAGCGAAGCGATGCGTTCCTGGGCGGCGCTCATTTTGGCGCGTACCCGGGCAACATCCAGGCTGACCGAAGAAGCAGTGCTGGTGCGACCACCACTGGCCTCCAGCGCCTGAATCTTGCGTTTGACCGCCACCACATCGGGGTGGGCTTCCTTGTAACGGGTCAACAGCCGGGCGTACTCTGCTTTCAGGCTTGGCAGGTCCTGGGCCTGGTCGGCAGCGGCAGGGCGCGCGCCATCGGCAGCCTTGGTCGCCAGGCCGGCATTGGCTGCCGACAGTTCGAGCTCCAGGTAACGCAACTCTTCCTGCGCAGCCTTGTAGTCCCGGTCGACCTCACGGAACTCCAGCTCCGAACGCGACAGCATGTTCATGCGCAGCGTCTGGTGCTCGGGCAGTGCATTGGCATGTGCCTGCTTGAAATCGGCCAGCTGGTTTTCCAGGCTGGCCAGCTCAGCGCCCAGCTTGTTGGCTTCCTGGGTGAGAAACTCGGTGGTTTCGTTGGCCCGCTCGGTACGCTGCTTGAGGTTTTCGTTGAGGAACAGCGATACCAGCTCATCGGCGACCTGCTTGGCCACTTGCGGCTGCTTGTGCTCGAACGACACATTGAAGGCCACGGTCGCCTCGCCCCTGCCACGCACGAACGTGGTAAGGGTCTCGACCACGATGGCGTTGCGCATCTGGTCGATTTTGTCGCTCTCGCCAAGACGCTTGTCGGCGAACAGGTCGTACTTGTCGATGATGCGCAGCAGGTTCTCGCGGGTCATGACACGCTGGCGGATCACCTCGATGCGTTCATCGGCAAAACTGGTGTTGTTGGTTGATACCAGCTCGGGCGAAATCTGCTGTGACTCCACCAGGATAGTGCCGGTCGACTGGTAGATCGGCGGCACCATCAAAGCCACCGCCACGGTCGCGGCCAGAATGACTACGGCACTCACCCCTAGCACCAGGGCTCGGTCCTTGATTATGGCGATGTAATCTCTGAGGGATAGCTCGTAGTCAGACTTCATGGGGCCACCTGCCTGAAGTTCAGATGTCGGGGTACCTGTACGTCAACGTCAAACCCACGATGGTTGCGGTTGCATCCGGTACGTGGTCCTGCTGGCGTTCCTTGTACATCAGCGACAGGCGCAGGTCCCAATACGGCGAGAACTCTCGGCTGGCCCATACGCTGTACGTTTGCAGTGTGTTCGGTGACTGCCCTTTGCTGTCTTGCCAGGCAGCGTCTGCGCCCACCCGGGTCAGCTCGGTAACGGCATAGCTCCACACCCCGCGTACCTGGTCCAGCTCGGCGAAGCCGCCTTCGGCACTGGCCACCGTGCTGCGTTCGGCGGTGAAGCTGGCATCGGCCCGCACACCGGTATAGAGCAACGCCACCCCACCCTCCCCGCGTCGGCCGCCTTCATCGCCCGACACCTGGTTGACACCAATGTGGGCATCGGCACTCAGGCCATCGGCCAGTTGGTACTTGATGCCCACAGCCGGGGTGTAACTGTTGGAAGCGGTGGCGGTCAGGTCCTGCTCGGGCTCGTAGCGCCGCGCGCCGAAGCGGGTATACACATCGGCGCGCTCGCTCCAGGCATAGGTCCAGGTAAAAACGTTGGCCAGTTCGTTGTAACCCGTCAGCGTGCTGACGTCATACCGGGCGCGGCTGTAGGTGGTTTCGTTGCTCAAGGTACTGCGCTCGGTAACCGCCTGGCTCCAGTTGCCGGTCAAGGTGTAGAGCTTCTGCGTGCCGTCGGTGGTGATCACCCCGGTATCCAGCACAGTGCCCGACAGCGTCGAGCTTTCGTTGTAGCGTGCCACCAGGCCAAAACGCCCGCGCTCGGTGGTGCGCTGCCAGCCCAGGCTGATATCAGGGTCCTCGCGGTTATCGACTACGTTGGTGTCGGACGAGCGCAACACATTCATGCCCAGCCCCAGTCTCAGTTCGTCACGGTCGAAGGTGCCGATCAGGGTGTAATCGGGCGCGATGATCGTGCGCGTGATGCCCTTCTCGCCCGACGTCAGCAACAACGGGTTGCTGTCGTACTCGACGGATGTCGGCACCACCACCGTAGACTGCCAATTTGCCGCCAGGGCCGATTCCGTAAACGGCAAGACCAAGATTGCCGTTGCAATGCTAGTTGTTCTGAGAAGTGGCATTAAATGTTCTTATTGAAGGCAAGATCAAGGAACGACCAGCGTGTCGCCAGCCTGAAGTTGGATGTTGGTGGACATATCGCGCCCAGACACCAGGTCCTTATATCGCACGGGCAAGATCTTTTGGGAAGCGCCTGCGCCACGAACTACCTTGATCTCGCTTTCGTCGGCAAACTTGTCCAGGCCACCCGACATGCTCAGCGCCTGCAACACGGCGGTCGGCCCGGCCATCTGCACCGGCCCCGGCTTGATCACTTTGCCCTGGACATAGACCAGGTTGCCGGCGATGCTCTTGACGACAACGCTGACATTCGGGTCGGGAAGGTATTTTTCAAGTTTGGCAGCCACTTGCTTTTCGACTGCGGTTACATCGAGCCCGGCAACATTGATGCGCCCGGCCAGTGGGAAAGTGATACTGCCATCGGGTAGTACGGTCGCTTCCTGGCGCAAGCTGTCTTCCTGCCAGACCGATACCATCACCACATCGCCAGGGCTGAGCAAATACGCAGAGCTGCCGGTATCGGCGCAACTGGCACTCGACCACACCGTCAACAAGCAGAACGCGGCAAACAATGAACGCATCATGAGGGTCCCTCCGGCCAAATGGCCCGACAAAGAGCACTGTATGAGAACAACGCACCAACTCTCGCTCCGCTTCGCGACCCACCACTGCCGCGACGGCCTCGACCTTCCTGGAGGCCCTTACCTTGACGCTGTGCAGCCTGGGCTGCGGTGCCTGAAACCATGGACCTTCATGGGCTACAGGGAATATAGCAACGGTTGGTGAATTAACAAGCCATCGGCAAAACCCCACCCCGCGACTTGCGGCAAAGGGTGTTCAGATTTTCCGGCGGTTGGCCACCGCCACAAAACCGACAACAGCGAACGCAAAGAACCAGCCAGCCGTTGAAACAGGAATGATACTGTTCTGGCTTATATACGAATCGGCTGCGCGCGCAGCGCCACTCAAGAGCACCAGCAAGAACATCGATTTGATTATCAGAGTCGTGCGCATACGCCCTTCCTTTAAACAGGAAAATCAATGAGTTATTGGCGAGGTAGTGCGGGGTTTGTGTCGCTGTTGAATTGAGCTTATGGGCACAGTGACACTACGTCAATGATCCGACACCATAATAAAATTCAATGGGCGGCAGGCAGATTCGTCAAAAAAACGACATACAAGAAGTGCTGCACCCAGCCAGCTGCTGGATGCCAGCGTTTCACGGATGAGAAAGTGAAAGGTTCAGGCAGGCCTGCAACAGCGCCCTGCCCGGCTCATTCCTCGGCATGGTGAACGACCACCAGCAATTGCGCCGGCTGCGCGCCTACCGAGCGCAGGCGATGCGGGGTTTGCGCGTTGAAATGCAAGGCATCGCCCTGCTCCAGCAGCACCCGCTCGTTCATGAAGTCCACCTCCACCTGGCCCGCGTGCACGAACAGGAACTCTTCGCCCTGGTGCTCCTTGAAGGTCGGGTCGCTAAACTCCGAAGGCGGCTGGATCAGGAACGGTACCAGGCTGCGCTGCCCCACCTGGCTGGTCAACGCCGCATAGCCGGGGCCCTGGCCGTCACCCACCAGCGCCTGGCGCTCGCCGTGGCGCACCAGGCTATAGCGGCTCTGGCCGGCCTGCTCTTCGGCAAACAGTTCCTCGACATTCACGTTCAATGCGCGCGCCAGCTTCAGGGCGGCAGCAATCGACGGCGTGTTGAGGCCACGTTCGACCTTGGACAGGTAGCTTTTGGTCATGCTGGTCTTTTCGGCCAGCATTTCCAGGGTCATTCCCAGTTTCTTGCGCAGCAGTTTCAATCGGATAGACATGTGACGCGTGTTTCCCAGGCCAAGGCAGCCCGGGCATGATACGTGGAGCCGCCGCTCATGGCATCACCGGTGGCACATACTGCAGCGTGGTGCCCAGCGCCCAGAGCAATACCAGCACCAGCGGCACATGCACCAGCAGTTGCACGAAGGAAAAGCCGATCAGGTCGCGTGCCTTGAGCCCCAGCACGCCCAGCAGTGGCAGCATGTAGAACGGGTTGATCAGGTTCGGCAAGGCTTCTGCCGCGTTGTAGATCTGCACCGCCCAGCCCAGATGGTATTGCAGGTCGTTGGCCACCAACATCACGTAGGGCGCTTCGATGATCCATTTGCCGCCGCCCGACGGGATGAAGAAGCCCAGCACCGCCGAATACACGCCCATCAGCAAGGCATAGGTGTCGTGGGTGGCGATCTGGGTGAAGAACAACGATATGTGGTGGGCCAGGGTCTGTTCGTCCACGCCCTTCACCTGGGTGAGAATGGCCGCGATCGAACCGTACAGCGGGAACTGGATCAGCACCCCGGTGGTGGTCGGTACCGCCCGCGCCACGGCGTCGAGGAAACTGCGCGGGCGCCAGTGCAACAGGGCACCGAGCATGATGAACAACAGGTTGTAGGTGTTCAGCCCGGAGATGGCGGTAATCGCCGGTTTGGTAGCGAACTCCTGGTACAGCCAGCCGGCGGCCAGGGCGACCAGCAGCAGAATCAGGATGGGGCTGTGCTCCAGCCATTCACCGGGGCGGGTGCGCTGGGGTGCCGCCGGTGCAGTGAAGCTGGGGTCCACGCCACACGCTTCGGCGCTGCGTGCGCTGTTCGGCCCCGGTGCCGTGGCGTAGGCGATGACCAGCGAGACGATGACCAGTGCCGCCAGCATTACCCCGGATTGCCAGAGAAAGATGGTTTCGGTGAACGGGATGACGCCGGTGATCGACAGGATCGAAGGCGGCAAGCTGGCCGGGTTGGCCTGCAGCTGCGCCGCCGACGAAGACAGGCCCAGTGCCCACACAGCGCCCAGGCCCAGGTAGGCGGCCGCCCCCGCAGCACGGTAATCCATCTTCAGGTCGGTGCGCCGCGCCAGGGCGCGCACCAGCAAACCACCGAACACCAGCGACAGACCCCAGTTGAGCAAGGAAGCCAGCATCGAGATCAGTGCCACCCAGCACACGGCCGAGCGGCCATTGCCAGGGATACGCGCCAGGCGGTCGATCAGGCGTGCCGCCGGTGGCGAACTGGCGACCACATAGCCACCGATGACCACGAAAGCCATCTGCATGGTGAACGGAATCAGGCTCCAGAAACCATCGCCAAAGGCCTTGGCGGTGTCGGTCGGCTTGGCCCCCATGGCCAGCGCGCCGATGCACACCAGCAGCACCGCCAAGGCGGCGAATACCCAGGAGTCGGGGAACCAGCGTTCGGCCCAGTTGGAGCAGCGCAAGGCAAAGCGCGCGCTACGGCTGTCTTGAATTTCAGCGGCCACAGTGGCATTCCTTTTATTGGTTTTATGAGGTGAAACAGACAACGCAAAAACCCTGTAGGTACAGGTTGACTCGCGACCATGCCGGTAATGTACCGACACACTCAGCGGTGCAACCTGCGCCTACAGGGTTGGGTGGCGTAACGCCTTAGAACGTCATTTCCTGCACATCATCCGGCACGATCAGTTTGCCGGCAGTCTTCTCGACGATTTCCTCGATGCTAACCCCGGGTGCGGTTTCGCGCAGGATGAACGCACCGTCTTCAATTTCCAGGTAGGCCAGGTCGGTCAGCACCTTGCGGATGCAACCGGCACCGGTCAGCGGCAGGCTGCACTGCGCCAGCAGCTTGGACTCGCCGTCCTTGGACGCGTGGGTCATGGTCACGATGATGTTCTCGGCGCCCGCCACCAGATCCATGGCGCCGCCCATGCCCTTGACCAGCTTGCCCGGGATCATCCACGAGGCGATATTGCCCTGCACGTCTACCTCGAACGCACCCAGCACGGTCAGGTCGACATGGCCGCCACGAATCATGGCGAACGACTGCGCCGAGTCGAAGATCGAGGCACCCCGGCGGGCGGTGACGGTCTGCTTGCCGGCGTTGATCATGTCGGGGTCGAGGGTGCTTTCGGTGGGGAACTCGCCCATGCCGAGCAGGCCGTTTTCCGATTGCAGCATCACATCCATGTCGGCGGGTACATAGTTGGCCACCAGGGTAGGAATGCCGATACCCAGGTTGACGTAGTAGCCGTCCTTCAGTTCACGGGCGACGCGTTGCGCCATCTGTTCGCGGGTCAGTGCCATGGTCAGGATCTCTTTGTTGTTCTGGTGGAGGCCGCTCAGGCCTTGACGGTGCGCTTTTCGATACGCTTTTCGAAGGTGCCGACGATCACCCGGTCAACATAGATGCCTGGGGTGTGGATCTCGCTCGGCAGCAGCACACCGGGCTCGACGATTTCTTCCACTTCGACCACGGTGATCTTGCCGGCAGTGGCCGCCAGCGGGTTGAAGTTCTGCGCGGTGTTGCGGTACACCACGTTGCCGTAATGGTCGGCCTTCCAGCCCTTGACGATGGCGAAGTCACCGGTGATGGACTCTTCGAGGATGTACTTGCGGCCCTTGAATTCGCGAACCTCCTTGCCTTCGGCAACCGGCGTGCCGTAGCCGGTGGCGGTGAAGAACGCCGGGATGCCAGCGCCGCCAGCGCGCATTTTTTCGGCCAGGGTGCCTTGGGGTGTCAGCTCCACTTCCAGTTCACCGCTGAGCAACTGACGCTCGAATTCGGCGTTTTCGCCCACGTAGGAGGCGATCATCTTGCGGATCTGCCGGTCTTCCAGCAGCACCCCCAGGCCGAAGCCGTCCACCCCGCAGTTGTTGGAGACCACGGTCAGGCCCTTGACGCCACGGCGCTTGATTTCGCTGATGAGGTTTTCCGGAATGCCGCACAGGCCAAAACCACCGGCCAGTACCGTCATGTTGTCGGTCAGCCCGTCGAGGGCCTGTTCGTAGGTTGCAACGCGCTTGTCCAGTCCGGCCATGCTGATCCGCCTTTTGTAGTTGTTGAACCGACGAGGCTGTCGGTGAGCGTGTATAGCCATCTTCACCGCAAGCGACTGATTTGTTAATTTTGTTTTCATCATCGATTGATAAATTTCGCAAAACAAACGATAGGCCCGTCATGAACGTCAAGCAACTGCGCGCTTTTGTCGCCGTGGCCAAGTACCAGAGCTTCGCCCAGGCCGGTGAACACCTGCATGTATCGCAACCGGCCCTGAGCCTGACCATCAAGGCCCTGGAAGAAAACCTGGGCGGCGCCCTGCTCAGCCGCACCACCCGCAGCGTCAGCCTGACGGCCGAAGGCGAAGTGCTGCTGCCGCTGGCGCGGCGGCTGCTGGCCGACTGGGACGATACCGAAGAGATGCTGCGGCAACGCTTCACCCTGCAACTGGGCCGGGTCTCGGTGGCGGCGATGCCGTCGTTCGCCGGTAACCTGCTGCCCCATTCGCTCAAGGTGTTCCGCCAACGCTACCCCAAGGTCAACGTCACCGTGCACGATGTGATCAACGAACAGGTGCAGGAACTGGTGCGCCACCGCCGAGTCGAACTGGGCATTGGTTTCGAGCCGGACAATACCGACGGCCTGCACTTCCACCCGCTGTACATGGACCGTTTTGTCGCAGTGGTGCCCGCTGACTCACCCTTGGCGTTGTTGAAACAGGTCAGTTGGGCGCAACTGATGGCCGAAGATTTCGTGGCCCTGCAGCGGCCGTCGGCGGTACGCCTGTTGATGGAGCAGAATGTTGCCGCCCAGCACGGCAAACTGGCCGTGGCGTTCGAAAGCCACCAACTGGCGACCATCGGCCGCATGGTTGCCAGCGGCCTGGGCGTTAGCGCGGTGCCGGCCCTGTGCATCAACCAGATGCAGGAACTGGGTGCACGCTGCGTGCCCCTGGTCGAACCCACGGTCGAGCGGCGCATTGGGGTAATTGCCCTGAGCGAGCACAAACTGTCCACCGCAGCGCTGGCGTTGCTTGAAGTTCTACTGTCCCATACACAGCCCCCGGAGGTGACATGCGTTACGTGAAACTGGCAGGCGCGAGCGTGCCGGCCATTGGCCAAGGCACCTGGTACATGGGCGAAGACCCTGGGCGCAAGGCGGCAGAGGTAGCGGCCTTGCAACAGGGTATCGAGCTGGGCCTGAGCCTGATCGACACCGCCGAAATGTATGCCGAAGGCGGTGCGGAGACCGTGGTTGGCCAGGCCATTGCCGGGCGCCGCGACCAGGTGTTCCTGGTCAGCAAGGTCTACCCGCACAATGCCGGGCGGCAGGGCATGGCAACCGCCTGCGAGCGCAGCCTGGCACGCCTGGGTACCGAGTGCATCGATCTGTACCTGCTGCACTGGCGGGGCCAGCACCCGCTGGAAGAAACCGTCGACGCCTTCGAGCGTTTGCGCGAGCAGGGCAAGATCAAGCGCTGGGGCGTTTCCAATTTCGATATCGACGACCTGCGCGAATTGAACAACCCTGCCTGCGCCACCAACCAGGTGCTGTACAACCCGGCCCAGCGGGGCATCGAATTCGACTTGCTGCCCTGGTGCCAACAACGCGCGCTACCGACCATGGCCTACTGCCCGTTGGCCCAGGCCGGGCGCTTGTTGCAGCACCCGGTGCTGGCAGAAATAGCCGAGCGCCATGGTGCCACGCCGGCTCAGGTCTGCCTGGCCTGGGTTACCCGTGATGATGGCATCATTGCCATCCCCAAAGCCGTGGCGCCCGAGCATGTTCGGCTGAATGCAGCAGCGGGTGCATTGGCCTTGACCCGCGAAGACCTGCGCGCAATCGACCTGGCCTTCCCGGCGCCCACCCGCAAGCAGCGCTTGGCGATGGTGTAGTCCGCCAGGGCATTTTCGTGAATGCGTGGCCGCGCCGCCGCGGGGAAGCCCGCGAAGTTAATGAAAGTCGCGGCTTCGCACGTCCAACCCCTGCAACAGCGCGGTCACATCTTCCAACCGCCGCGCTATGAGATGGCGCACGCCATTTTGCTGCTCCAGCCGCCCGCTGACCTTGAGCAACTGCGCCCCCACCAGCGCCCGCCTTTGCCGCTCGGCCAGCGCCCGCCATACCACCACGTTGACCATACCGTGTTCGTCCTCGAGGGTAACGAACGTCACCCCGCTGGCGGTCTGCGGCCGCTGCCGCCCCACCACCAGCCCCGTCACGGCGATGTTGTCGCCATGCTCCAGGCCTTGCAGTTCTGCAGAACTGCGGCAGCCCAGTGCCCGCAGACGCGTACGCAGCAAGGTCAACGGGTGCGGCCCCAATGTGGTACCCAATGCCTGGTAATCGGCCACCAGGTCCTGCGCCACTGTTGGGGCCGGCAATTGCACCGCCACCTCCGGCACGGCCTGCACATCGGCAAACAGCGGCAGTTGCGCCTGCACGGCCGCCACCTGCCAGCGCGCCTGATGCCGGTCGCTGGCCAAGGCGCGAAGCGCGCCGGCATCCGCCAGGCAGGCCCGCGCGCGGGTGGCCAGCCCGGCACGCAGGCACAGGTCTTCCACGTCGCGCCATGGCTGCTGCGCCCGGGCCTGCTCCAGGCGCCTGGCGTCGGCTTCGGCCAGGCCCCGGACCAGGCGCAAGCCCATGCGCAAGGCCAAGGTGCCCTGGGCATCCGGCTCCAGCGTGCAGTCCCATTCGCTGTGGCAGACATCCACCGGCCGTACCTCGATGCCCTGGCGCCGCGCCTCCTGCAGCAGTTGGTCGGGGCTGTAGAAGCCCATGGGCCAACTGTTGACCAGGGCGCAGGTGAAAATGGCCGGTTCATGGCACTTGAGCCAGCTGCTGGCATAGCACAGCAAGGCAAAGCTGGCGGCATGCGACTCTGGAAAACCATAGCTGCCGAAGCCTTTGATCTGTTCGAAAATGCGCTCGGCGAATGCCAACTCGTAGCCATTGCGCAACATGCCCTGCAGCAAGCGCTGGCGGTGCGGTTCAAGACCGCCATGGCGTTTCCAGGCGGCCATGCTGCGCCGTAACTGATCGGCCTCGCCTGGTGAATAGTCGGCTGCGACCATGGCCAGCTCCATCACCTGTTCCTGGAACAGCGGCACACCCAAGGTGCGCTCGAACACCTCCTTCAGTTTTGGCGACGGGTAGGTCACCGGCTCTTGCTTCAGCCGCCTGCGCAGGTAGGGGTGCACCATGTCGCCCTGGATTGGCCCGGGGCGCACGATGGCCACCTCGATCACAAGGTCGTAGAAGGTGTTGGGCCGCAGCCGCGGCAACATGGCCATTTGCGCGCGCGACTCGATCTGGAATACCCCCATGGTCTCGGCGCGGCTGATCATGGCGTAGGTGGCGGGGTCTTCGCTGGGGATGGTCGCCAGGGTCAGTTCACGGCCACGGTGGCGCTGCAGCAGGTCGAAGCAACGGCGCAAGGCACTGAGCATGCCCAGCGCCAGCACGTCCACCTTGAGCAGGCCGACCATGTCGAGGTCGTCCTTGTCCCACTGGATGACGGTACGTTCGGCCATGGCGGCGTTTTCCACCGGCACCAGCTGGTCCAGCGGTTGCTGCGAGATGACAAACCCGCCCGGGTGCTGCGACAGGTGCCTGGGGAAGCCGATCAACTCGCCGGCCAGTATCAGTACCCGCCGCAACAACGGGCTGCCAGCTTCGAACCCGGCCTCGGCCAGGCGTTGTTCGTCGGGTATGCGGTCGCTCCAGCGGCCACAGCATTTGGCCAGGGCATCGACCTGGTCCATGGGCAAACCCAGCACACGCGCGACATCGCGCACGGCACCTGCAGCATGGTAGGTATTGACCACCGCCGTCAGCGCAGCACGGTGCCGCCCATAACGGCGGAACACGTACTGGATCACTTCTTCACGGCGGTCGTGTTCGAAATCCACGTCGATATCGGGCGGCTCGTTGCGCTCGCGTGACAAAAAACGCTCGAACAGCAGGCGGTGCTGCATGGGATCGAGCTCGGTGATGCCCAGCACGAAGCACACCACCGAATTGGCCGCCGAGCCGCGGCCCTGGCACAGGATACGCTGGCGCCGGGCGAAGGCGACGATGTCGTGCACGGTCAGAAAGTAGCTTTCGTACCCCAGCTCTTCGATCAGCGCCAGCTCCGTGTCCAGCACCTGCCGCACCTTGGCGCTCGGCCCGTGTGGCCAACGCACGGGCAAGCCCTGCTCGCACAGAGCACGCAGCCAAGTGGCCGGGGTATGGGCTTCAGGCACCAGTTCGCGTGGATACTGGTAGTGCAGTTGGCCGAGGTCGAACTGGCAGCGCTGGGCAATGGCCAGGGTCTCGGCCAGCATCTCGGGCGGGTAGAGTTCTGCCAGTTGTACCGGGCTGCGCAAGTGCCGTTCGCCATTGGCAAACAGAAAACGCCCGGCTTCGGCCACCTGGCAATGCTGACGAATCGCAGTCATGCAGTCCTGCAACGCCCGGCGGCCGCGCACATGCATATGCACATCGCCACAGGCCACCGCGCGAATACCCAGCTCGGCCGCCAGGGCTTGCTGGCCCTGCAGGTGCCGGGCATCGTCACTGCCACGGTGCAGGTGCACGGCCAACCACAGGCGCTCAGCAAACAGCCCGCGCAACCACTGGCCGGTGGCCGTATCGCCCCTGTCGCCCGCCAGCCACAAGGCCAGCAAACCGTGATGGTGCTGCTGAAGGTCATCCCGAAAAAGCTGGTAGTCGCCCTTTTCCGCCCGCCGTCGGGCGCGGGTAATCAGTGCGCACAGATTCTGGTAGCCCGCCAGGTCGGCAACCAGCAGCACCAGCTTGGGGCCCTCGTGCAACTGCACTTCGCTGCCGACAACCAGCGGCAATTGGTGCACCTTGGCCGCCTGCCAGGCGCGCACGATACCGGCCAGCGTACATTCGTCAGTGATCGCCAGGGCCTGGTAACCCTGCTCTTTGGCCCGCCGGAACAGTTCGTCGGCGCTCGAAGCGCCGCGCTGGAAACTGAAATTGGACAGGCAATGCAGCTCGGCATACGGGGCGGAGTTCATGCGAACCAGCCCTGCAACCAAAGCGGGCCAGCCTGGCCCAGGTCACGGTAGGCCCAGCCACGCAGGCCGTCGCGGGTTTCGATGCGGTAGTAATCGCGGCGTACATCGCCACCATCCCACCAGCCCGACTCGATGCGCTCGCCAGGGCCCAGCAAGCGGTAGCCAGCCTCATCCAGCGCCAGCGGCGCGGGCAGCAACCAACCAGGGCGACTGCCCGGGGCCACCGGCATGCCCCCGAGCGCCCCCTGCTCTGCCAGTTGCCAGGCACATTCGGGCCGGTGATCGGCGGCCGCGCTCAGGCCTTGGACGGCCTCATCGCCCAGCCGCGCGCGCAAGCGCTCGCGCAATTGCTCCCAAGGTTGCGCCTGTTGCGCCCGTGGGTCGAACAACGCCTGGTGTTGTGGCACAAAGGCTGGCAGGTCTTCGGCGACCAACCGCAGGTTGCGCACCGGGGCCGGAATACGCAGCGGCTCCAGGCGCCCACGGGCCAGTTCGAACAGCATCGCGGCGTCGCGCTCGGCGGCCAGCAAGCCGACCTTCAGCAACGTGTCCGGGCCTTCGACATGCTCCAGGTGCAGGCAAAAGCGCTGCACGCCACAATCGCGACCGGCCAGGAATGCGGCCAGGTCGTTGAGCATGCGCCGCAGCGGAAACAACAGCGCCTGGTGCGATTCAACATCGAAGTTCAGCTCCAGCCGGCTCTCGAAACGATCGGGCGGCAGGTAGAAGTCCAACCCCAGGGTGCGCAGGCCGAGCAACTGATCCAGGTGCAGTTGCACCTGGGCGGGAAAGCGTTTGGCCAAGGTGTCGCGCGGCAACGCCAGCACCTGGCCGAGTTGCCGCAGGCCCATGCGGGCAAAGGCTTCGGCAGCCTCTGGCGGCAAGCCGATGCGCTGGATGGGCATGTTCAGCAACGCGTTACGGGTGGCAGCGGCATCGGCGACAACCAGGCCATCGTGGGCATTGGCCAGCATGCGTGCTGCCACCGGGTTGCTGGCTACCACGATGCGCTGGCGCAAGCCCAGTTCAGCCAGTTCCTGACGCAGGCGTGCTTCCATCACGGGCCATGGGCCGAACAGCTGCAGGCTTGAGCCCACCTCCAGCAACAGCGCACGCGGGTAATGCAGGCTGACCTGGGCACTGAAACGGTAGGCCCAGGCGGCCAGCAGTTGCTGCATGCGCTCGATGCGCCTGGGGTCTGTTTCGATACAGGTGAAACCATCGGCCAGCGCACGTGCAGCAGTCAGGGTTTGCCCGGCCCGCAGGCCGAGTGCTGCCGCTGCGGGGTTGACTGCCTGCAACACCCGCCGCTGGCTGGGCCCGCCAATGATGGCCAGGGGGTTGGCTGGGTCTTCGCGCTCGCGCAGGACGGTGTCCAACGCCAGTTGCGGAAGCAGGATGCAGGCCCAGAGCATGTTGCATCAGCCCTGCCACGGGCTGGCAATGGGCAGGGCCGGGGGCATGCCGCCTCGGCTTTTCAGCACCCGCCATTGGGCTGGGCGGGTATCCACGGCGATGCGCAATGCTGCCGGTGACGGGTTGTGGGCGGCCTGCTGCGGCCGGCAGGCAAAGGCCAGAGCCTGGCCGGTTTCCGCCGCCACTTGCAGGCGCCGCAGGGCACGGTCATCGGCACGCTCGGGCCAGCACAGCACTGCCGCGCAACTGCCCGAGCGCAGGCACTGCTCGGCGGCCCACAGGACGTCAGCGGGTTCGGCGTTTACCTGCACCAGCCAGCGCAGGTCTACCCCCGCGGCCTGCCAGGCCGGCGCATAGGGAATGAAAGGCGGCGCCACCAACACCACGCGGCTGGCTTCTGCGCTCAGGCGTGCCAGGGTTGGCCACAGCAACTGCAATTCGCCACAACCCGGGTTCGCCAACAGCAGTTCGCTCAATGCGGCTGCCGGCCAACCGCCTTCCGGTAAACGTTCGTCCAGCGCGGCATGGCCGGTTGGCTGCAGGCCCAGCGGTCGCGCCTGGGCCTGCCGGCCGCGCCATACCCGGCGCTGGTCCAACAGCCGGTCGAGGTCGACCACCGCGCCCATCAGTCACGCCTCAGCAAGCCACAGAACACGCCTTCGATGAAGAACTCCTGCGTGGGGAGCACATCGATAGGCGCATAGGCTGGGTTACGTGGCAACAACCGGTAGTGCTTGCCCACGCGTTGCAGGCGCTTGATGGTGACTTCGCCGTCGAGCCGGGCTACCACGATCTGGCCATCACGGGCATCGGCCTGTTGCAGGATGCCGACCAGGTCACCGTCGAAGATGCCGTCATCGATCATCGAATCGCCACGCACCTTGAGCAGGTAGTCGGGGGTGCGGCGGAACAGGCTGGGGTCGAGCAGCAACTGCTCGTGGATGCCCAGGTCCGGGCCGATCGGGGCACCTGCCGCCACTTGGCCGAGCACCGGGACTTCGAGCATTTCTGGCCGGCGCAGGGGGTCGGCCAGGCGAATGCCCCGCGCCTGGTTGGGGGTGACATCGATATAACCCGCCTGACACAGGGCGGTGATGTGTTTGCGCGCGACGCTGCGCGAGGCAAAACCGAAGCGCGTGGCGATGTCCGCCAGGCTCGGCGGCTGACCGTGGTCGCTGATGCGCTCGCGGATGAAGTCGAAAATGGCGCGGCGTTTGGGGGTAAGGTTGTTCATGGAGAACATTTGTACTCCTTTCGCCGCGCGCTGAACAGACCCCTTCGTCGTCTGCATTGGTTATGATCCCCCGGCTTGAGTCTTTCTGAACGGGATACCCCATGCTCACCGCCCTGCTGTTCGACCTCGACGGAACCCTTACCGACACCGACAGCCTGCACTTGCAGGCCTTTCGCCAACTGCTGCGTGACCATGACGGCCGCGAGCTGAGCCAGGCCCAGTTCGAGGCCCAGGTCAGCGGCAGGGCCAATGGCGAGCTGTTCGCCGAACTGTTCCCCGGCGCCACTACCGAACAGTGCGCCAGGCTGGCCGACCGCAAGGAAGCCTTGTTCCGGGAGATGTCGCCGGCGTTGCAGCCCATGCCAGGCCTGCTGCGCCTGCTGGAACATGCCCAGGCCCACGCCCTCGGCATGTGCGTGGTCACCAACGCGCCGCGGCTCAATGCCGAGCACATGCTCGCTGCCATGGGCTTGGCCCAGCGCTTCGAGCATGTGGTCGTGGCCGACGAGCTGGCCCGGCCCAAGCCCGACCCGCTGCCCTACCTTACCGGGCTGCAGCGGCTGGGCGCCGCGGCCGGGCAGGCGCTGGCTTTCGAGGACTCCTTGCCGGGGGTGGCTGCAGCCACTGCGGCCGGTATCTTTACCGTCGGTGTAGCCACCACGCAAACGCCTGAGCGGTTGCGGGCAGCGGGGGCACAGTTGGTCATCGCTGATTTCAACGATACCCAGTTGTGGGCATTGCTCGAGCAACGCCACCGCGCTTGATCCTCGACAGCACCATTGAAGCCCTAGCCATCCCAACCACCGCGCTGCCCAGGCCACCCCATGCTGATCGACGAAGAACTCACCCTGAAAAAGCTGGAAACCTTCCTCGCCTTCATGCGCAGCGGCAACCTCAGCCGCGCTGCCGCCGAACTGTGCACCAGTTCGGTCAGCGTGCACCGTGCCATCCACTCGCTGGAAAGCGCCCTGCGCTGCGCCCTTTTCAAGCACGAAGGCCGGCAGCTGATTCCGCTGGAAAGCGCCTACGTACTGGAAAAGAAAGCCCGCCTGCTGATCCAGGACGCCGAGCAGATGGTGCGCCAGACCCGCGAAGCCGCCGGCTTCTACGCTGAGCGCTTTCGCCTGGGCGCGCTGTACTCGCTAACGGTAAAAACCGTGCCCAAGCTGGTGATGGGGCTTAAGCTGCGGCGCAGCGAACTGAACATCGACCTCACCCTGGGCTCCAACCTCGACCTGCTGCAGCGCCTGAAAAACCATGAACTGGAGGCCATTCTCGTCTCCCTGGACGAGAGCGTCAGCGACCCGGCCTGCGAACAACTGCCGCTGTTTTCCGACGACATCTTCCTCGCCGTACCCACCGATTCCTCCTTCGCCGAGCAGGCCGAGGTGGACCTGGCCGACCTGGCCGACTCCACCTTCATCACCCTGACCCAAGGGTTTGCCACACACCGCGATGGCGCCCGGGTCTTCCAGCAAGCCGGCTTCGAGCCAAAGGTCGCCATGCAGGTCAACGACATCTTCACCCTGCTGAGCATGGTCAGCTCGGGCGTGGGCTTTGCCCTGCTGCCGGGGCGCATCGCGGCCGTCTACGAAAACCGCGTCAGGCTGATAGCCCTGCAGCCGCAGTACCGTTTGCAGCAGCATATCGGCGTGGTGTTTCTGAAGGCGCGGGAGCGGGAGCCGAACCTGCTGGCCTTGCTGGCGGAATGCCGGATGTACAGCCTGGAGCGCTAGGTTGTTGCACTGGCACCGATGAAGGGCTACCCCAGCTATCCACTTGAGCAGTTGGGGCCGCTCTGCGACCCATCGCAGGCAAGCCAGCTCCCACAGGGATTGCATCAGGGCTGACAGGCGGTTGCCACAGGCACTGAAGAAACAGCGGCTACCCTTGCCAGAAACCATAGAATCTCCCACAGGACGGTGCAATGCTTGAAGTGTGCGCTGTACCTGTGGGAGCTGGCTTGCCTGCGATGGGCTGCGCAGCAGCCCCAATCAGTGTGGCATCACCCTCAAGTAAACAGCATCAGGCATCAAGAGCGGCCATAGGGTGCGAAAGCACGACCGCCAGCCTCAGGCCAACGCCCGCTGCACCTCGCCAACCGTGCTCGCCAGGCTGCTCAGGTGCAGGCTAAGTACCCGCTCGACAGGCGCCTGGTCCAATGGCCAGTGCAAGGCGATGCTCCCGGCCAGGCGGCCTTCGGCATGCACGGGCAAGGCAATGGCGCGAATCAGGTGCGGCAGGCGTACCGGATACTCCCAGTGGCCCTCGGTGCGCTGGCCGAAACCTTTGTGTGCCTCTTTCTCGATATCGCGCAGCAACGCATCGTCCCCCAGCCGCGCATCGGCCGCCAGGCGTTGTACCTCCTCCAGCCCCAGCTCACCCAGGCAGGCACGGCCCATCGCCGAATGGAACAGGCTGGCATGATGGCCGACGATCTGGCAGGTATGCGGGTAACGCTTGCGCAGGATCTGCGGAATGGCGCTTTCCATGACCTCCAGCCGCTGACCATCGAAACACGACAGGTCCACTACCAACCCGGTACGTTCGCTCAACTCCAGCAGCATCGGCGCGGCGCGTTCCACCAGGCGCCGCTTGAAGCGCAACTGGCGGTCACCGTACAAGCGCCGCGAGCACAGCCGATAGCGCCGGTCGCTGAGGCCGCGATAAACCCAGCCCTGCACCTGCAAGGTAGCAAGCATGCGCGACACCGTGGCCTTGGGCAGTGTAGTCAGGTAATGCAGCTCTTCAAGGCCCAGTGCCTGGTGCTCGCCCAGTAGGTCGACGATGGCCAGCGCCCGCTCCACCGAACGCACGCCGCCACCTTCTGCCGTGATGCCCATGGGGATGACCTCCTGGTTGCCGGAGGGTCAGCATAGCCAGCAAAAAGCGCGCCTGGCCAGCACCTCATGGCGCCTGCAGGCTGGGCGGCGGGCAACGCTGCACCCAGCCGGTGAGTTGTTCATGGGCATAGGCCAACTGCAACACGGCATGGTCTGCCTGGGCCGGGCCAATGATCTGCAAGCCCATGGGCAAGCCGCCAGGGTTGAAACCGATCGGCACGCTCATGCTCGGCAAGCCGGCCAGGGTCGGCCCGATCACCACTTCCATCCAGCGGTGGTAGGTGTCCATGGGCCGCCCGCCTACCCGCTGCGGCCATGGCAGGCCCGCATCGAAAGGGAACACCTGGGCCGATGGCAGCAGCAGGAAATCGTAATGCTCGAACAGCTCAGCCATGGCGCGGTACCAGTCACTGCGGTCCAGCGAAGCCTGGTACAGCGCTGCAGCACTCAACTGCAAGCCGCCTTCCACCTCCCACTGTGCTTCGGGCTTGAGCAGTGTGCGCCGGGCCGGGTCGGCATAGGCTGCGCTCAGGTTGCCATGCACCAGGAAGTGGCGGTGCGTGAGCCAGCACTGCCACAAGCGAGCCAGGTCGAATGCCGGTTGGCAGGCCTCGACCCGGCAGCCCAGCTCGGCGAAATCGGCCAAGGCCGATTCGCACAGGCTCATCACCCCGTCATCCATCGGCAGGTAGCCGTTGTAGTCCCCCAGCCAGCCCACCCGTACGCCGCGCAGATCACGTTGCAAGCCGGCGGCGAAATCGCGCCGGCCTTCGCTCAGCGCCAGCGGTGCCCGTGCATCGGCCCCGGCCTGAACCGACAACAGCCGGGCCACATCGGTCACGCTGCGGCCCATCGGCCCCTCGGTGGCCAACTGCTGTACGAACAATTCCGGCGCAGGGCCGTGGGGCACCCGCCCCTGGGATGGGCGCAGGCCGAACACGTTGTTGAACGCCGCCGGGTTGCGCAACGAGCCCATCATGTCGCTGCCGTCGGCCACCGGCAGCAGGCGCATCGCCAGTGCCGCCGCCGCGCCACCGCTGCTGCCCCCTGCCACCCGTGTCGGGTCGTAGGCATTGGTGGTGGTGCCGAACAAGGTGTTGTAGCTCTGCGACCCCAGGCCGAACTCGGGCACGTTGCTTTTGCCCACGATCAAGGCGCCACTGGCCCGCACCCGCGCCACACTGATCGCGTCGTGCAGGGGAACCTGGTCGGCGAACAGCGGCGAACCCAGTGTGGTCCGCAGCCCGGCCGTGGCCGCCAGGTCCTTGATGGCCTGGGGCATGCCATGCATCCAGCCGCGTGAATGGCCGCGGGCCAGTTCGCGGTCCCGTTGGTCGGCTTCGGCCAGCAGCGCCGCGGCCGGGCGCAGCGAGACCAGCGCATTGACCCGTGGGTTGCACCGCTCGATGTGCACCAGGTAGGCCTGCATCACCTCGCGACACGACAGCTGGCGGGCGTGTATGGCTTGGGACAAGGCTTCGGCGCCGAGGGCGACAATGGGGTCGATGACAAGCGGCTTCACGGTTTCACTCCAAGGTTGAAGGCAGCCCGGTTGCCCGCCCGGGGTGCGTCTTTCAGGCAGTAGGTAGCCAACAAGGTCAGCAGGCAGGCAAACAGTACATAGAACGATGGCGCCACCGGGGTTCCCAGCGCCTGGGTCAGCCAGGTCACGATCAACGGGGCAAAGCCACCGAATACCATGACGGCCACGTTATAGGCCACCGACACGCCGGTGGAACGCACCTCGACCGGGAACTGCTCGGCCAGGGCAGTCGGCGCCGGGCCGAAGAAACCGCCGATGGCCGTGCACAGCAGCAATTGCATGACCAGCAGGCGCTCCAGGGATGGCGCCGCGGCGACCCAGACATACAGCGGGTAGACCATCACGAAGAATGCCAAGGTGAAGGCCATCAGCACCGGCCGCCGCCCAAAACGGTCCGACAGCGCACCGGCCAGTGGAATGACCACCGTCATCAGGCCCACCGCGAGCATCTGCACCAGCAGCACCTGGTCCAACGGCAGGCCCAGGCTTTTGTGGGCAAACGTCGGCATGTTCACCAGCACCACATAGAACGACACTGTGGCGCCAGAAGCCAGGCCCATGGCCACCAGCAGGCTGCGCCGGTGTTCACGCAGCACCTGCAGCAGGCTGGGCGAACGGCCCTTGGCCTGGCGGCGGGCCTCGATGAACGCCTCGGGCTCTTCCATGTGCTTGCGAATCCACAGCCCTACCGGGCCGATCAGCAGGCCCAGCACGAACGGGATACGCCAGCCCCAGCTGTCCAGCGCCGCAGGCGAGCACAGGTGGGTAACCAGTGCCACCATTGCCGCACCGCCGAACACCGCCAGGCATTGCCCCACCAGTTGCCAGGAGCCGTACAGGCCCTTGCGGTGGGCCGGGGCACTCTCCACCAGGAAGGCCGTGGCGCTGGCGTACTCACCGCCCGTGGCAAAGCCCTGGAGCATGCGCGCCACCACGATCAACAGCGGCGCGGCCATGCCAATGGCCAGGTAATCGGGGGCAAAGGCGATCATGGCGATCGACACGGTCATCAGGCGGATGATCAGTTGCATCGCCGCCTTGCGACCCTTGCGGTCGGCGTACATGCCCAGCAGCACACCGCCCACCGGGCGCATGAAAAAGCCGACACCGAAGGTGGCCAGGGCCATCAGCAGCGAGGCGTATTCATCGTCGGAGGGGAAGAATTGCCGGGCGATGATGCTGGCCAGAAAGCCGTACACGATAAAGTCATACCACTCCAGGGCGTTGCCGATGACGGCAGCCACCACTTGCCGGGTGCGCGACACGCCATTACTCGAAGTCTGCATAGGGAACACTCCACACGGTGATTGGGTGATCGCCCGGGCACGGTCGCACCCGGGTTCCAGCGGCAGTCGGTAAAACGGCAGGATCAGGCCGGTGCTAGCCAGCGCTCTGCCAGCGCGCCCCAGTAGGCAGCGCCGGTCAGCAGGATGTCGTCGTTGAAGTCGTAGCCGGGGTTGTGCACCATCGGCCCCGCGACGCCGTTGCCGATGAACAGGTAGGCACCCGGGCAGCGTTGCAGCATCCAGGCAAAATCCTCGCTGCCCATCAGCTTGCGGGTGTTGGCATCCACCGCGTCGGCGCCCAGCAACTCCACGGCTACCTGGGTGGCGAAGGCGTTTTCTGCCGGGTGGTTGACCAGCACGGGGTACGCCGGGCGGTGCTCGATGCTGGCGCGGCAGCCGAAGCTTTCAGCCTGGTGGGTGATGATCGCCCGCACCCGCTGCAGGGTCTGCGCCCGTACTTCAGCATCCAGCGCCCGCAGGCTCAGGCGCAGCAGTGCCTGTTGCGGGATCACGTTGGCCGCTTCGCCGGCCTGCAGGGCCCCCACCGTCACAACCGCTGCCTCCTGGGCATCGATATTGCGCGCCACAACGGTTTGCAATGCCAGCACCACACTGGCGGCGGCGACCAGCGGGTCGACGGTCAGGTGCGGCATGGAGCCGTGGCCCCCCACGCCGTCCAGGGTTACGGTGAGCAGATCTTGCGAAGCCATCATCGGCCCTTCCCGCAAGCCCAGCTGCCCCGCGGGCAACCCTGGCATGTTGTGCATGCCGAACAATGCATCGCAGGGAAAACGCGTCAGCAAGCCATCGGCCAGCATCGCCTCGGCACCACCCTGCCCCTCTTCTGCCGGCTGGAATATCAGCGTCAGTGTGCCGTCGAACTGCCGGGTGGCGGCCAAGTAGCGGGCGGCACCGAGCAGCATGGTGGTATGCCCATCGTGGCCGCAGGCGTGCATGCAGCCTTGGTGCTGGCTGCTGTAGGCGGCACCGGTGGCCTCATGGATGGGCAGCGCGTCCATGTCGGCACGCAAGCCCAGGCGGCGCTGGCTGCTGCCATGGCGCAGCACGCCCACCACGCCGGTCTTGCCGATGCCGGTGTGCACCTCGTAGCCCCATTGTTCCAGGTGGCCGGCGACCAGCGCTGAGGTGCGGTTTTCTTCGAAACCCAGTTCCGGGTGGGCGTGAATATCATGGCGGATTGCGTGCAGGTCGCTGGCCACCTCGTTCAGCCAGGCCAGGATGTGCTGATGTCGGGACATGTGCAGTCTCCTTGTGCGGGTGGTTTCCCGTTCTCGTTGTTCGCCTTGAGGTCACGACGGGTGAGGCAGGTCGTGCTGGCTGCCAGCTAAACCTGGCCTGCCGTGGCACACAACCGAAACTGGTTTCATGCTGCGGAACAAAAGCCTGGTGCTGGTGGTGCTCCATCCGCGGCCACGCATAGGAAACCGTCGCTGGCGCATAGGTTACAGACGCGAATGATTCTCGGTCAGGCGCTACAATGCCGGCCGTTGCGTGCCCGTGCGGGGTGCGCGTTGCCAACATCGAGGAACGGGCATGGCCAGAACAACGCTGGTGGGGGTTTTCACAGGGCTGGTGGTCGCAGGCGGTATGACGCCGACGAGCGCGAGCGAACGGCTGGTGCTGGAAGACACGGTGGTGGCCAGCGACAAGCTTGAACAAGCCCGCGACCAGTTGCCTGCCAGCCTCTCGGTGATCGACGCCAGGACCCTGCAGAGCACACCGGTGGACTCGCTGGAACAACTGGTGCGGCGCACCCCGGGGTTCACCTTCCAGCCCTTTGGCCAGTCGGGTACGCAACTGCCGGTGGTGCGCGGCCTGACCTCCAATGCCACGGCCTTCTCCAACTCGCTGCTGATGCTGGTCGACGGCGTGCCGGTGTTGCGCGGCCAAGGCTTCGACAATGACCTGGTGGGCGTCGAGCGCGTGGAGATCCTGCGCGGTCCGCAATCGGCACTGTACGGTCGCAACGCCGAGGCCGGCGTGCTCAGCGTGTTCACGCGCCAGCCGGGCGACGCCGACTACGCCCGGGTGGAAACCGGGCTGGGCAGCCGTGACAAGCGCCTGGTCAGCGCCGACCTGAGCACCGCGCTGATAGAAGGCACCCTGTATGCAGGCGCCGCCGGCCAATGGACAAGCCAGGACGGCTACCTGGACGACGACTTCGCCGGTGGCAAAGCCGACGACCGCGAGCGCCAGAGCGGCCGCCTGACCCTGCGCTGGACGCCGGACGCGCTCACCGACGCGACCCTGCGCTACAGCACCCTGAAATACCGCGACCAGGCCGCGCAATGGGGCAGCCGCACGGGCCGCGACCGGGCAGTGAATTCCGGGCTGGCCGGGCGTAACCACTCCAGCGGCGACACCTGGTCGCTGGACCTGCGCCGGCAACTGGGCGGCGACCTGGAACTGCGCTCGATCACCGCACGCAGCGTGTTCGACGACCGTCTACGCCAGGACACCGACTTCCAGCCAAGCGACCTCATGCACCTGGCCCGCGACTACCACTTCGAAACCCTGAGCCAGGAACTGCGCCTGAGTGGCAGCCACGGGCAAGGCCGCTGGCTGCTGGGCGCGTATGCCGACCGTGAAGACCACGACCTGGATTACCAGCAGAAACTGCCGATGGGGCTCAGCCGCACCCAGGCCGGCCTGGGTGGCAATACCGCCGCGCTGTTCGGCCAATGGCTGCAGCCGCTGTCCGGGGCCTGGTCGTTGACCTTGGGTGGCCGCTATGAGTACGCACGTGCCTGGATCGACCCGGCAGGCAACCGCAACCAGTCCGACAGCTGGCAGCACTTCACCCCCAAGGTGGCATTGCAGTATGCGCTGAGCGAGGATGCCCAGGCCTATGTCAGCTACAGCCAGGGCATGCGTGCGGGAGGCTTCAATGCCTTCGCTAGCAGCGCCGGCAACCCGGCGTACGACCCGGAGCAGGTGCGCAGCCTTGAGGTGGGCCTGAAGGGCCTGACCGCGGACCAGCGCCTGCGCTACTCGGCGGCGCTGTACCGCATGCAGGTGCGTGACATGCAGGTGCAGCAACTGGTGCAGCAGGGGCTGGTGTACATCACCAATGCGGCGGCGGCGACCTCCACCGGCCTGGACCTGGACCTGGAATACCTGCTGGGCGAACGCTGGACCCTCACTGCAGCGCTGGGGCTGAACCGCACCCGCTTCGAGCGGTTCCGCGAGGGGAGCAACGACTACGAGGATAACCGCAACCCGTTCGCCCCGGACTTCACCGGCCACCTGGGCCTGCGTTACGACGCCGATGCCGGCTGGTACGTACAGGGCGCGCTGAGTGCGGTGGGCAAGGTGTATCTGGACGCTGCCAATACCTATCGGCGCCCCGGCTACGGCCTGGTTGACCTGAGCGCTGGCTACCGCTTCGGGCAGTACACCGTCAGCACCTATGTCGACAACCTGCTGGACAAGCGCTACGACGCCCAGGGATTGCTCAATGGCGCTGTGACCGTGTACAGCCCGCCACGCGAGGTGGGGATGAGGGTCAGCTTCGAGCTGTAGGGGGGGCGCGCCGCTGCGACCCACGCCATGGCCCGCAGCGGCGCCCTGACCGGGCTCAGCGCTTGCGCCCGAAGATCGACTTTGGTGACCGCCCGAAATAGCGGGTGAACGCCACGGTGAAGTTGTTCGGGTATTTGTACCCCACCTGCCACGCCGCCTGCGCCACCTGTTGCCCGGCCTCCAGCAAGGTCATGGCCTTGCGCATGCGCAATTCCAGCAGCATGCGTGCCGGTGTGGTGTCGAACAGGTAACGGAACCCCTCCTTGAGCTTGTGTTCGTTCATGCCTACCGCCGTGGCCAGGTAATCCACGGTCAACGGCTTGTCCAGTTGCTCGCACAACAGGTTGCGCGCCCGCTCGATACGCTGCACGTCACTGGTACTCAAGGCCGCGGCGGCGCTGGGTGGCGGCGCCAGCAGGTTGAACTGCTCGGCCAGCAGGCTGAGGGTGTGGATATGCAGGTCCAGCCGGTGGGCCGGGTCCAGACCGCCCGGTTGCAGGTAGCGCACCAGCGCGGCGGCATGGGCTTGGGCGGCCTGGGAGCTGGGCCGGAAATCCAGGCGGTGCAACCGGCCGCTGCCCAGCACTTCAGTGGCCCGTGCCTCGCCCACGTACTTGCACAGCGTCGCGTGGTCGATCACCACGCGCAGTTGCGAAGCGGTTTCGTTGGCCTGGTACCGGCGCTCGCCAAGCGTGGCACGGAAGGCGGTGATGGTGGTGTGCCCCGCCTCGAACGCCAGGCTGCTGCCGTCCTGGCCGATGAAGCCGGATTTTCCCTGCAGCCCCACCGTCACCACCATCACGTGGCCGTCATGCGGCCCGCAGGTCTCCTCCACCAGCGGGCGTGTGGGGTGGTAATGCAGGCGCCCCAGCGACAGGCCTTGCTCCAGTTGCAGCAGGTCGGTGTGGCACTGCCCGTAGGCTTCGTCCAGTTGCAGGCGCAGGCGCCCGTCGGCGCTCAGCGAACGGTGCCGGGGCTGGTCCAGGCCCAGGCGGCAGGTGGCGTTGCTCGTGTTCATGAAGACATCCCTGAGGATCTGCGGCCGTCGCACCGCATAGAAACGGCTCCGGCTCGCATATTTTATGTGAATGATTCTTATTTAATATATACCACCCTTTGAGCTGATTCGGCCATGCCCCGTTTCGTTCCTTATCCGTGGGCCCGCAACGGCCACACACGCGACAACTACAGGAAGTTACCGTGACCCGACTTGCACCCCGCCCCCGCGACCTGCACCCCACCGCCACCCACCCCTTGCAAGCCTGTTGGGACCTGCAACTGGGAGGGCTGGCGGCCGACGCCTTGCAGCTGGCGCTGGCACACGGCCTGTTCGATCACCTGCAGCAATACCTCGCCCCCGCCCAGGTGGCGCAGGCCCTGGACTGGCAAGCCGAGAGCGCCGACTACTTCCTGGAACTGCTGTGGAGCCTGGACCTGCTCGAACGCCATGCTCAGCGCCCGGCGCGCTACCGCAATAGCCCGCTGGCCGACCGCCACCTGCGCAGCGACGCGGCCCAGTACTGCGGCGATGCCTTGATGTTCCGCCACCGCGTGCTGCGGGAAACCGGCGCACAACTGGACGGCTACCTGCGCACGGGCATGCCGCGCCAGGCGCCGAGTACCGCCCAGCTCGACCAGGGGTGGGCCAATGCCGCGCGCTTGCAGATCGCCCAGGAACAACGAGCGGTCACCTGCGACAGCGCCTGTGCCTTGCTGGCCAGCCTGCCGGAGTACCCACGCCTGCAACGCCTGCTCGACCTCGGCGGCGGGCCGGGCCTGGTGGCCATCGCCCTGGCCCGGCAACTGCCGGCGCTCAGCGGCGTGGTCCTCGAATACCCCGAGACGGCACAGGTGGCCGCCGACAATATCGCCGCCGCCGGCCTGGGCGCCCGGCTGAGCGCGCGCGGCGCAGACCTGAACAGCGACGACATCGGCAGCGGCTACGACCTGATCTGGTGCTCGTCGGTGCTGCACTTCGTCGACGACCTGCCGGCCACCTTGCAGCGCCTGCACGCGGCGCTCGCGCCCGGCGGCCTGCTGGTGTGCTGCCAGGCTGAAGTGCCCCAGGCCCGTCAGGTCGCGGCCCAGGTGCTGCCCTACTACCTGCACATGCGCCTGCAAGGCCGCCACGTACTGGCCGAGGGCGAGCTGGCGCAGCTGCTGCGCGACAGCGGCTGGCGTGGTGTAGAGCAGGTCGATGGCGTGCGCTACCCACTAACGCCGGTAACGGCAGTCATCGCCCGCAAGGCCAAGGAGTGACACCATGACCCGCCCCCCTGTCATCGCCCTGCAACTGCTGTTCGGCTGGCTCAACCTGGCCTTGGCCGTGCCGAGCATCTACCTGATGTTCGGCCTGCCGCTGGTCATGCGCCAATACGGCTGGAGCGGGACCGAGATCGGACTGTTCCAGCTGGCCGGGCTGCCGGCGGTGTTCAAGTTCCTCATGGCCGTGCCGGTGCAGCGGGTGCGCCTGGGGCGCTCGCCGTTGCCGCGCTGGCTGGCGTTGCTCGGTGGCGTGCTGATCGTGCTGTACGCGCTGATCGCCCGCGACAACCTCATCGAACAGCGCCTGGCGCTGTTCGCCATGACCTTCGCCATCAGCATCGTCGCCACCTGGATGGACATCCCACTCAATGCCCTGGCGGTGCAGTGGCTGCCGCGCCACGAACAGGTGCGTGCCGGCAGCATCCGCGCCGCGGCCTTGTTCGTGGGTGCGATCGTGGGCGGCGGCGCGATGTTGCTGGTGCAGTCGCGCCTGGGCTGGCAGGCGCCGTTCGTGATCATGGGCGTGGCATTGGCGCTGGGGGTGCTGGCGCTGCTGCTCGTAGCCAGGCGCCTGCCGAGCGTGCCCACACCGGCAGCCATGGCACCGGGCCTGGTGGCCGATTGGGCCGGCTTTTTCGGCCAGCCGGCGGCACGCCAGTGGACCTGGTTGCTGCTCAGCGCCTTCCCGTTCATCGGGGCGGCCTGGCTGTACCTTAAACCCCTGCTGCTCGACCAGGGCATGGCCCTGGAGCAGGTGGCCTGGCTGGTGGGCATTGCCGGGGGCACGCTGGGCGCATTTGCCAGCCTGGTGGGCGGGCGCCTGATTCCGCTGCTGGGCACGGCACGGGCGATTGTCCTGTACCTGCTGGCGGCGCTGCTGGCCTTGGGGGTGCTGGGCCTGGCGGTGTGGCTGCGGCTGGGCCAGCCCTGGCTGATCGCCGGTGCATTACTGCTGGCCTTGGCCATGGGGGCGGTGTCGGCGCTGATGTTCGGCCTGACCCTGTTCTTCAGCCGCCAGCAACGCAGCGCCAGCGACTATGGCCTGCAGTCGAGCCTGTTCGTGGTCACCCGTCTGGCCGCACCGGTGCTCGCCGGCCTGCTGCTCGACCGCCTGGGCTATGGCGGCCTGTTGGCCAGCCTGGGCGCTGGCCTGGCGCTGGCGCTGGTGCTGGCGTGGCGGGTGCGCCACAGCATCGCCCGCAGCACCGACGCCCTGTTGCGCACCCCCGGCGACGCCGCCCCAGGCACCGCTTCCATCACCCTTGAGGGCAAACCATGAAGCCACACCGCTACGGCATCTGCCTGATCAGCCGCGATCCGGCGCTACGGGCCGACGTCAGCGCCGTGCTCGACCGGCTCAACCACTGGCTGGGGCATGAGACCCCGCACGCCAGCCAGCATTGGCCCGACGCCCAGTTGCAGAGCCTGTACCGCCAGGTCGCCGGCCAGGCCGAAGCCTACCTGCGCCAACAGGCCAAGCCAGGGGCGCTGGCCCTGCAGCTGCTGGCCTTCGACGACCTTGCCCAGGCCCAGGCGGCGCTGGCCACCGCCTGCCCCTGCGACCACGTGCTGCTGGATACCCGTGACCTGCAAGCGCAACCCGAGCACGACCCCTTGGGCGCCCTGCTCGACACCCAGCCCGAAGCCCGCCGCTCGCCCAGCAGCGCCGTGCTGCTGTGCCATGCGCAGCACCTGCAGCACTGGCTGACCCGCCTGGGCGGCAACCGCCTGCTGCGCGTGCCCCACGAAGACCGCGCGCTGCGCCGCGCCGACCTGCTGCGCCTGTTCGTCGACCACCTCGAGCACGCCTACTGCAACCGCTTGCTGGCACGCACCACCCTGCAATCGGCTGAGCCGGTGAGCCTGGCCCGCGACATCCAGCAGCGCATGACCCAACGCTGGGGCCAGGCCTGGGATTGCCATTTCTTCACCGGCTCCATGGTCGCCGGCCTGCTCGACTCGCTGGGCGAGCTGCTGCGGCCAACCGCCTGCGGTTTCCACAGCGCCTGCAACGAGCACGCCCTGGCCGTCAGCGCCCTGGCCGGCTGGCAGCTGTACCAACGGGCCTACGTGATCGTGATGACCTCGGGCATGCTTGACGAGATGCGCGGCACCCTGGCCAACCTCAAGCGCGCCGGTGCGCCGGGCCTGGTGGTCTGCGCCGACTCGCCGGAGTCGGTCTGGTTCGCCTTCCAGGGCACCCTGGACGCCGACAACGATGGCCATCAGGTCATCGCCGCCCGCGGCCTGTGGCAGCGCTTCGTGCGCCGCCCGGATGAAGCCGCGGCCTGTGTCGAACAGGCCTTCGCTGCCCTTGACCAACGCCCGGCGCCGACGTTCCTGTTCGCCACCCAGGCGGTGCTCGAATCCCGCGCGCAGCTCGAAGGCCCGCCCCCGCCCATGCCCGCCACAGCCACGCAGCAGGCGCTTACGGCACCGGAGTTGGCGGCGCTGGAGCAGTTGCTGGCGGTGATCAACCACACGCCTTCGCGCCTGCTCTGGCAATGCGGGCGGCTGGCTGCCGACGAGCGCCAGCGGGTGGTCGAACTGGCGCGCCGCGCTGGCATCGCGCTGGCCGACAGCATTGTCGCGCCCGGTAGCGTATGCGCCTATCAGGACCAGGAGCCGGTGCCCAATTACCTCGGGCCGCTGTCGATGTACGGATTCAGCCGCCGCGTGCACGCGTTTCTCGAAGGCACCGACAACGAGCCGGGCAAACCCTGGCTGATGTTCGTCAAAAGCAAGATCGACCAGTCCGCCACGCCCTACTCGGAAGGTCGCCTGCCCAGGCTGTTCCACATTGCCCAGGTCAACCACCAGCCCGGCCATATCGCGCCGTTTTGCGAGCTGCCAGTGCCGCTGGCCCTGAACAGGGTGCTCGACTACCTGGAGCCGCGCCTGGCCGTACCGGCCGCGCTGCTGCGCACCCGCCGCGAGCGGCTGCAAAGGTTGCAGCGCACCCGCGAAGTGCTGCCCAGCGACCAGATCGAAACCCTGCCGATGACGCCGAACTACTTCTTTCATCGCCTCGGCCAGTTGCTTGGCGAGCTGATCGAGCGCGATGGCTACCGCTACACCGGTGTCTACGACGTGGGCCGTTGCAGCCTGTCGGCCCTGCGTAACCTGCCCCGTACCGACGCCGGCTTCTCCGGTTGGTACGGCCGGGCGCTGATGGGCGATGCGCTGATGTCGCTGCCCTACATAGCCCTGAACGACGAGCGCCATGTGCTGGCGTTCATTGGCGACGGTGCCCGCGCCCTGGTGCCGGACATCGAGCAGCGCCTGGCGATGAGCCTGGCCAGCAGCGCCGATGCCGGCCAGCGCAACGTCACGGTGATGTACCTGGCCAACGGCGTGCTGTCGATGATCCAGACCTACCTGGACAAACGCTATGCCTGCCACGGCGCCAGCCAGGTCAACGTGCCGCTGGCCGAGGGGCCGCTGTGGGAAGAGCGCGCGTTCGGCCCGCTGCGTGTCTGCCGCGCCCGCCTGCTGCAGTTCTGCCCCGACACCCTGCGCCAGGCGCTGACTGCGCCGGGGCGCCTGAACTTCTTCGACGTATGGCTGGGCCACAACTCCGAGGGCGATGGCTTGAGCCTGGTCTCGGAAACCGCCTGGAGCCGCCTGAACATGGAAAACTGCTGATGAAATTCGGATTCATTGCCCACCCCACCTCCACTGGCCTGCTGCATCAGGTCAAGCTGGTGGACATGCTCGACCGCACCCTGGAAGAACAGGCCTGGGGTTACCAGGCCGAGCGCTGGCAGCAGCGCAACCTGGTGCCGTTCATCGATTTCGGGCGCATCGTCAGCGCCTGTGGCGCCGAGTGCTCGGGAATGCTGCAGTTCATGCCGCTGACCGCCGAGCAGATGCTGCGCCAGCCGCGCGCGATTGCCGAACGGGTGCTGCAGGGCGTGGCCGCGCTCAAGGCCGAAGGCGCCGAACTGGTGGGCCTGGGCGGCTTTACCGCGATCGTCGGCAACCGCGGCGTGGCGACCATGCAGCAGGCTGAGGTGGCCGTTACCACCGGCAACTCGCTGACCGCCTTCGCCGCCTACGCCAATCTGATGGACAGCCTGCGCCTGCTGGGCATCGCCGCAGCGGACGCCGAGGTGGCGGTACTCGGCTACCCCGGGTCGATCGCCCTGGCCGTGGCGCGGTTGCTGGCCGAACAGGGCTGCCGGCTGCGCCTGGTGCACCGGGGCAACGCCCAGCAGGCCCAGGCGCACTTGGAATACCTGCCCAGCCAGTACCACGCCCAGGTCACCCTGCATCACAACCTTGAAGACTGTTACGCCCAGGTGCGCTTCTATGTAGCCGCGACGTCCAGCGGCGGCCTGATCGACCCACGCCGGCTGCTGCCAGGCTCGGTGGTGCTGGATGCCGCCTTGCCCAAGGACGTGATGGACGTGCCCCACCAGCGCCGCGACATCCTGCTGGTGGACGCCGGCCTGGTCTCCGCCAGCCCCGCCGTGCACCTGGGGCTGCGCAGCCTGGGCCTGGAGCCCAAGCGCAGCCTCAATGGCTGCCTGGCCGAAACCATGATCCTGGCGCTGGAGGGCCGTGCCGAGCCATTCTCCCTGGGCCGTGAGTTGCCGGTGCACAAGGTGCTGGAGATCGGCCGCATCGCCGAGCGTCACGGCTTCAGCCCTTCGCCCATGACCCATGACGGCGAAGTGCTCGCCAGCGAGGCCTTCGACCGCCTGCACCGCCACCACCACCCGCGCCGTGCGCTACGCGCCAGCGACGCCACCGACGAGCCCCTGGCCTTGCGCCGCGAAGTGCTCAACAGCTTTGCCGAGCACATCAACCCGGTGCTGCGCGAGTTCTACCGGTTCAACCACATCGAGCGGGTGTTCAGCCAGGGCCAGGGCTGCTGGCTCACCGACCTGGACGGCCGGCGCTTTCTCGACTTCGTCGCCGGCTACGGCTGCCTCAACACCGGCCACAATCACCCGGCCATCAGCCAGGCCTTGCAAGGCTACCTGCAGGCGCAATTTCCCACCTTCATCCAGTACCTCTCGGCGCCATTGCACGCCAGCCTGCTGGCCCAGCGCCTGGCGGCACTGGCACCCGGTGGGCTGAACAGGGTGTTCTTCAGCAACTCCGGAACCGAGGCGGTAGAGGCGGCGCTTAAACTGGCGCTGGCCGCCAGCGACAAGCGCAGCGTGGTCTACTGCGACAACGGCTACCACGGCAAGACCCTGGGCGCACTGTCGGTGACCGGCCGGGCCAAGCACCGCACCCCCTTCGAGCCCCTGCTGCCGCGCTGCGACAGCCTGCCCTTCGGCGACCTGCACGCGTTGCGCAGGCGCCTGGAGCAAGGCGACGTGGCTGCCTTCATCGTCGAGCCGATCCAGGGCGAAGGCGGCGTGATCCTGCCACCGCCCGGCTACCTGGCTGGGGTTCGTGCGCTGTGCGATGAGTTCGACTGCCTGTGGATACTGGACGAGATCCAGACCGGCCTGGGCCGCACGGGCAAGCTGTTCGCCTGTGAGTGGGACAATACCGCGCCAGACATCATGGTGCTTTCCAAGTCGCTGTCCGGCGGACTGGTGCCAATCGGTGCCACGTTGTCCCGCGACGCCGTGTGGGAACGTGCCTATGGCGATATCGACAGCTTCGCCCTGCACACCTCTACCTTCGGTGGCGGTAACTTCGCTGCCGCCGCGGCCTTGGCGGCGCTGGATGTGCTGGAGCAGGACGGCCTGTGTGCCAATGCCGCCGAAGTGGGGGCGTTTCTGCAGGCCGGCTTGCAGCGCCTGGTGGACCGCTACCCGTTCCTGGTGGCGGTGCGCGGCCGCGGGCTGATGCTGGCGATCGAGTTTCACCAGGACATGCGCGGCGGCGTGCAGGCGTTGGTCAAGGAACTGGCGGGGCGCATACCGGGCCAGGCCATGGCCACCTACCGCATGCTGTCGGGCGCTGCCCGCGCGCACCTGGAGGCCGCCGCCCAGGCATTGGAGCAGAACCTGGAAGACATGTTCGTGCTGCGCTTCATGACCAAGCTGTCCGAGGAACATGGCGTGCTCACCTTCGTTACCGCCAACAACAACCGGGTGATGCGTATCCAGCCGCCGCTGGTGCTCACGCGCGAGGAAGCCGAACGCTTTCTGAGCGCCTTCGCCAGCGTCTGCGAGGACTTGGCCACGTTCCAGTCGTGAGCCACGGGGGCTGCCACGCAGCCCCTTTGCGCCCTGCCACCGCCCCGCCGACAAAACCCATAGTTTTACCGCGCTTTGCCATACGAATCGGGCCGCTCGGCGGATTGAACCGGCGGCCCACACAATTGAAAATGGTTCCAGTTCGTATCTACTGAATGGAAGAAAGCGATATGACCTTACCGCCTCTGGTCGAGCCCGCAGCCGAGCTCAGCCGCGAAGAAGTGAACCGCTACAGCCGTCACGTGTTGATTCCCGACATCGGCGTACTCGGCCAGCGCCGCCTGAAGAACGCCAGGGTGCTGGTGATCGGCGCCGGCGGGCTGGGCTCGCCGACCCTGCTCTACCTTGCCGCAGCCGGCATCGGCACCCTGGGCGTGATCGACTTCGACCGGGTCGACGAGTCCAACCTGCAACGCCAGGTGATTCACAGCGTCGACACCCTCGGCGAGCTCAAGGCCGAAAGCGCTCGCCAGGCCATCGCCCGCCTCAACCCCCTGGTCAAGGTGCACACCCATACCGAACGCCTGGAGGCGGACATGGCCGTGGAGCTGTTCAGCGGCTACGACCTGATCCTCGACGGCACCGACAACTTCGCCACCCGCTACCTGGTCAACGACGCCTGCATCCTGGCCGACAAGCCCTACGTATGGGGCTCGATCTTCCGCTTCGAAGGCCAGGCGTCGGTGTTCTGGGAGAATGCCCCGGGCGGTCGCGGCCTGAACTACCGCGACCTCTACCCGGAGCCACCGCCGCCGGAGCTGGCGCCCTCCTGCGCCGAAGGTGGCGTGCTGGGGGTGCTGTGCGCGGCCATCGCCTCGATCATGGCGACCGAAGCGATCAAGCTGCTGACCGGCATCGGCGAGCCGCTGCTGGGCCGCCTGATGGTCTACGACGCGTTGCAGATGAGCTACCGCGAGCTGCCCTTGCGCCGTTTGCCGCAGCGCCAGCCGGTCACCGCCCTGGGCGACTACCAGGCGTTGTGCGGGCTGGACCGCCCCGCTGCCAGTGATGCAGCACCGGTACCGCAGATCAGCGCGGTGCAGCTCAAGTCGCTGCAGGATGCCGGACGCCCGCCGGTGATCATCGACGTGCGCGAGCCGACCGAATGGGACATCGTGCACATCGACGGCGCGGTGCTCATGCCCAAGTCTGCGCAGGTGGCGACGCAGATCGTCGAGCGCTACGGCCACGACACCGACCTGGTGATCACCTGCAAGTCGGGCATGCGCTCCAAAGCCGTGGCCGGCGACCTGCAACGGCTCGGCCACGGCAGGGTGCGTGACCTGCAAGGCGGCGTGCTGGCGTGGGTGCGCGAAGTGGAACCGGCCCTGCCGAGCTATTGAGGGTGCCCGCATGGTTCTGCGCATCACCGCTCAGGCCCTGGAACAGGTAAGGCACCTGGCCCAGGCCGCGCATCCCATCGAGGCCTGCGGGCTGATTGCCGCCGCCAGCGGCGAGCCGCTTGCAAACAGGGTGGTACCGATGCGCAACCAGGCCGCCAGCCCCACCTGGTTCAGCTTCGATCCGCGCGAGCAGTTGCAGGTCTGGCGTGAGCTGGATCAGCGCGACGAAGACTGCCGGGTGATCTACCACTCGCACACCGCCAGCGAAGCCTGGCCAAGCCGCGAGGATATCGCCCTGGCCAGCGACCCCCAGGTGCATTACCTGATCGTCTCGACCTGGGGCGAGGCGCGGCACGCCGCGCGCAGCTTTCGCATCATCGACGGACGGGTGTTCGAAGAGCCCCTGTGCGTCCAGCCCTGACCCTTGCCGGCACCCCCGGCACAACGTGTACCACAAGGAGAAAAGCATGTCGGTTTCCGTGATCGTCCCCACCCTGCTGCGCCCACTCACCGACGGCCAGAAGCAGGTCCAGGCCCAGGGCGATACCGTGCGCCACATCATCGAGCACCTGGACAGCCGCTACCCCGGCATCAAGGCCCGCTTGGTGAAAGACGACCAGGTGCACCGTTTCGTCAACATCTACGTCAACGACGACGACATCCGCTTCGCCGACGGCCTGGCCACGCCTATCCGCCCCGGTGACCAGCTGACCGTACTGCCCGCCGTGGCCGGCGGCTGACCCACCGTTCACCGCTTCGCGGGCCCGCCCGCGAAGCCTGCTCGCCCGTAACCTGTCCGCGAGATCCGCCATGTCCCGTATGCTAGATGACGCCGGCCTCGGCTGGCGCAGCGGCCCCTCCCTGCCCGGCTGGCAGGGCCTGAGCCGCGCCCTGCAACACCACGGCCAGTGCCTTGGCCTGCGTGCCCTCGACGGCCTGGCCGAAGGGGCCGCGCTGCAGTTGGCCCACCCTGATCTGCACCCCGTTCACATGCGGTTCGTTGCACCGCCAGGTCTGCCCCTGGAGAGCACCAGCGAGTTCATACAGCAAGCGGCCTGCGGCCTGATGTCGGTGCACGGCCGTGCCAGCGGGCGCCCGCAAGCACTGGGCGTGGATTACCTGGCCGCCCTCAACGCCGCCCTCGCCTGGCAGGCCAGCCTGGCTGCTGCCGTCGGCCAACTGCGCGGCGGGCAGTTCACCCAGGTAAGCCTGGACCCGCTGCGCGGCGGCCTGCTGAGTATCGGCCAGTACCTGGCTGGCGCAACCGCACCAGAAGACGCCGAACGGCTGCTGCCGGGGCAGGACGACGCCCTTGCCCGCCCGCCGTTCGTTTCCCTGGAAGGCACGGCCTTCGAACTGGAAACCCTCGACAGCCAGCCCTGGCGCCACTTCTGGCACGCCCTCGGCTTGCCCGACAGCCTGGCCGGCAAAGCCTGGCAGCACTTTCTGCTGCGCTATGCCAAGGCCGTGGCGCCGATGCCGGCCGAATGCCTGGACGCACTGGCGCGCCTGCCGCTGGCGCAGATCCGGCAGCAGGCGCGGGCCAGCGGGGTAGCGCTGGTGGTACTGCGCAGCCCGGCGCAGCGCCAGGCCGATGCCGACTACCCGGCCAGCCTGCACACCCCCTGGCGGCTGACACCCGGCCCGCAGGCACCGCTGCGGCCAGCCCCGCGCCCAGCCGCGCTACCGCTGCAAGGCCTGCGCGTGCTGGAGTCATGCCGCCGTATCCAGGGGCCGCTGGCCGGGCACCTGCTGGCCCTGCTAGGTGCCGAGGTGATCCGCCTGGAGCCGCCAGGCGGCGACCCCCTGCGGCACATGCCGCCCTGCGCCGATGGCTGCTCGGTGCGCTTCGACGCGCTCAATCACCTGAAGACGGTACGCGAAGTGGATATCAAGTCCGCTGCAGGTCGCGCCGAGATCCACGCCCTGTGCGCCGACGCCGACGTGTTCCTGCACAACTGGGCCCCCGGCAAGGCCGCCGAGCTGGGTCTGGATGCCGCCGACCTGCAGCTTGCCCGGCCGGGCCTGGTGCATGCCTACGCCGGGGGCTGGGGCGATGCCCAGGTATCGGCGCCCGGCACCGACTTCACCGTGCAGGCGTGGTCCGGCGTCGCCGAGCGCATCGCCCGCGCCAGTGGCACACGTGGCGGCACGCTGTTCACCGCGCTCGATGTCCTGGGTGGTGTGATCAGCGCGCAAGGCATCTGCGCCGCGCTGCTCGACCGCAGCCTGCACGGGCGCGGCAACCAGGTACACAGCTCGCTGCTGGGCGCCGCCGACCTGCTGCTGGCCCCCCCCTGCAACAGCACCCCGCCCAGCCTGCTGCAAGGCGTGTTCGAGACCGGCGACGGCCTGCTCGCACTGGACTGCCAGACACGCCAGCAGTGGCAAGCGCTGGGGCAACTGCTGGGCGGCACCTGCACCCCCGCAGAGCTGCCCCGGCGCCTGGGCAGCGCCGACGCCTGGCACTGGCAGACGCGCTGCCAGCAGGCTGGCATTGCCGCCAGCCAGGTGCATCAGGACCTGGCGTGCCTGGCCAACGACCCGCGCCTGGCCGACTGCTTCGGTCAGCGCGCCTACCGATCCGTTCAATCACCCTGGAGTTTCACATGAACACTGCCGGCATCATCGACCTGGTACCCCAGGCTGCCCGTCGCCGCTGGCGCGAAGACGGCAGCTACCCTAATCGTGACGTGTTCGACCTGTTCCGCGAACGCGCCCGGGAAACGCCGGCCAAACCGGCGGTGCTGTCCCCCGAGGGCGACGTCAGCTATGCCGAGCTGCTTGGCGCAGCCCTGCGCCTGGCCGGCAGCCTGCGCCAGTCGGGCATCGTTGCCGGCGACGTGGTGGCCTACCAACTT
>NZ_BCBD01000042.1:0-37062 GCF_001320345.1 Pseudomonas sp. NBRC 111127
GCCAGGCCACCTTTCACGGTGGGTTTGGTCACCCGTGCCTGGCTCCTGGCCAATGCGGCCGCACAACCACCAGGAGGACGCCATGGGCGCACTTCGAGCAGCACAATGGCAGTACGACAACCAGTTGCCGCCGGCGGTGAGCGAGAGCGCGGCTGAGGAAGCTGAAGCGCGCTGGATCGACAACGGCATTGCCGAGCTGATGGCGCGCCGTGACGTGGTGTTCCAGCGCAACTTTCGCCAGCGTGGCGTGACCTTTGAGCGTTTCGCCCAGGCGGTCGATGAGTTCGTGATGGGCCAGCTTGGCCTGTCGGGCATCAGCAATTCGGTGCTGGGTCGTCTGGTGCTGGCCGCGCGCTGCAAGGCCACCAGCGATGCAGCATCGGCAGCCGAAGAGATCATGAGCGTGGCCAACCCTGACGCCATGCTTCAGGAAATCGCCCGCACGCTGCTGACCCCCTTCGCAGCAGAAGGAGCTCTTGCCCAGGCAGAGGAGGCGGAATGAAAAGCGCCCACGTCTTGATCGATAACGAGCTCGACGCCATGGCTGACCCAGCGACTCCACGATCCTGGCAGGCGATGGTCCTCAAGCTGCTGACCGAAATGCTGGCAGACCAGCGCATCACCATCGAAGAGTTCAACCACTACTGCGGGCGCCTCAACAAGATCGTTGATGGGCGCAAGGAGGTCGCGTGAGCGAGATTGATTGGAGCAAAGCACCAGAAGGCGCTACACACTTCGGTGCTGAAAACGATTTCTACTTCTCCGCCTGGTACAAGGTTGAGGGCGACCAGATCCTTGCCTACACAGAGGACGGCAGTGCGTGGCGCGAGGCCACGGACAGCTGCGTATTTCCGAAGGTATCAAGCCTTACGGCCCGGCCTGAGCAATGGAGCGGCGAGGGTCTTCCGCCAGTTGGCACAGTGTGCGAGTTCGCTGGATTCAACCCAGAGGAAACCTTGCCGTCTGATCCGTTGATTGGTGACCGCGTGACGGTGATCGCCCACTTCAAAAGCGGGTCCATTGATGTCGCGGCGTTCACCTTCTTCGCCCCGCCTGAGTTTGAGTATTTGCAAGTCGGCCAAGGCGCACATGGCTGCTTCCGCCCCATCCGAACGCCCGAGCAGATTGCGGAGGAAGAGCGAGAGCATGCGGTCAAAAAGATCCTCGATGTCATGCTTGGTCATGACCAAGCGTGCATTCACGAGGACACAGTTCAAGCCCTGTGCGCCAAGCGCATCTACGACGCCGGCTACCGTAAACAGGAGGCTCCATGACCACGCCAATAGTCACCACGATCATCGACGAGCAGGTCGCCGAGGTCGCCCATGTCGTACCAGACGACCGAATTCTGATGGTGTTCAAGGGCCTGACCATGGAGGACGCCATGAATCAGGCGCGCCTGGCTCACATCGAGAACCCTGCGGCCTGGTCGGGCCGGGCCTACCTCTGCGGCATGTGCACGCTGGCCTATGAGGTGCGGGCATGAGAGACATTGAGCGTACCGTCGAGATCGGTTGGCAGGCTGAAAGCGCCGAGCGTCGCGCTAGGAACCGCCAGGGTAGTGCCGAGATCCTCGCCGAGCGAGGCGTCCAGTTCGAAGTCAAGAACATGGGCGCACACCTGATCGTTTCGCACGAAGGCAAGGTCGCTGACTTCTGGCCCGGCACCGGCAAGTACATCCCGCGCGGCGGCGGCAGGCCTGGACGAGGCGTTTTTAATCTGCTGAAGCTGCTGGGCGTCAAGCCATGACTAGCCTCCAGCAAGCCCGCCGCTGGGCATTCTGGCGCGGCAGCTTCATCACCCTGACCCTTTGCACCGCCTGGATGCTTGCGAGCGCCTGGGCTGGCTCCATCACTTCCTGAATCACGTAGCCGAGCACGGCGGCCCTTCGGGATAACCGTACCCCATGCGGGAGCGTAAGCGGCGAGAGCGCGCAACCATCCACCGCAGCCAGGGCCTGGAGCGTACCTCCGTGCCTGGGTGACCTGGCATTCCCCTTTCAACTGACGGCGCCGGCCTGGCGCGAGGTTTTCCAATGTCCACTAACAACATGCGCATCTGGGAGCAGGTGCAGACCACCGATACCCGCTACACCAAGAACGCCGAGGTCGGCGGCCAGAAGATCACCAGCCTGAACGGCACCGCCATGGTCATGAAGGCCACCGAAATGTTCGGTCCGGTTGGCATCGGCTGGGGCTGGAAAGTGTTGGAGGAACGCTTCGACGACGGGCACGAGGTATTCGCAGGTGAAGGCGACAAGCGCATCTGCCTGGGCCGGGAGATTGGCCACACCGTCAAAATCCAGCTCTGGTTCATACAGGACGGCCAGCGCGGCGAGGTCGAGCAGTACGGCTGTACCCGGTACCAGTACAAGACCAAGTACGGCATGACCACCGATGGCGAGGCGCCGAAGAAGTCCCTGACTGACGCCATCAAGAAAGCCCTTTCCATGCTGGGCTTCAGCGCCGACGTGTTCCTCGGGATGTTCGACGACCAGAACTACGTCCAGCAGCTCCAGGCCGAGCAGGCTATCGAGCAGGCGGAAGACCGCCAGGCCGAGATCGAGCGCCAACAGCAGGAGCGCCTGGACTTCATCAAGGACACGATCGAGACCATGCAGAAGGCGGTGACGCCGCATGAGCGCAAGAAAATCCACGACCACGCAGTTCGCAAGCTGATCGGCCGCAAGGATGAGAAAGGCGCAGCGCGGATCTCGCTTGAACTGAAGAATCTTGAGGCCGGCAAGCCACAGGAGGCTGCAGCATGACCCAGCTCTACGCACTCACCGGCCAGATGGCCGAACTGGCGGCCATGTGCGACACCGACGACGAAGGTCTCAAGCAGGCTATTCAGGACACCATGGCCGGCATCCAGGGCGAATTTGAGGTGAAGGCCGACAACATCGTGATGCTGCGCCGGAACATCGAAGGCGACATCAGCGCGATCGACGCGGAGATTGACCGCCTCAACGAGCTCAAGCGCATCAAAACCAACAGCGTGACGGCGATCACCGATTACCTGCGGCGCAATATGGATGCAGCCAACATCAAGTCGATCAAGCGCCCGCTGTTCACCATCAGTCTGGTAGCCGGCAAGGAGCGGGTCATCGTCGACAACGAGCAGGCGGTGCCGGACGAACTGACATCAGTGCAGACCAAGATCGCGCCGGACAAGAACGCCATCGCCGCAAAGCTCAAGGCGGATCGCGAGCACAACGAAGCAGTGCGCAAGCGCATGGCCGCGGGCGAAGACTGCGAACATGAACTGATACCTGAGCCAGCCTGGGCGCATTTGGAGCGCGGCGAGAGCTCAATCCGCATCAAGTGAGGTCAGCATGAACCCATCAATCGACCTGGAGGCCGCAAAAGCGGCCTTCTTCGCGTCTGGCGGTCAGATCATTGTGCTTGAGGGCTTCCAGTACGTGCCCTTCCGGCAGCGTCATCACCCTGAGCCGAAGCCAAAGCGGGTCAAGCCAGTTCGGCCCGCAAAGGAACACCCTCAACAAACCCGCGCCAAGGCTCGCACTGCGCAGGTCGCCGAGCTTGCTAAGACCATGACCTGTGGCGAGGTGGCAGAACTCCTAGGTGAAACCAAGACCGCTCTTTGGGGCGTAGCGGCGCGGGGAGGATTCAAGTTCTTCAGCCCGCCGAAGCCGGCCAGACCGGCGAAGGCAAAGGCAAAGGCCGAACCGAGCCAGGAGGATCGTGACATCGCCGACAAGATCATTGCCCTGCGTGATGCCGGCAAGTCCCGGTGGGGCGTGACTTTGGAGCTGGGCATCGGTAACTGCAGGTTCGCGCGGATCATTGCCGAGCTCGGCATTGACTTCCCGCTCCAGCGGAATCGGGGGTAAGCCATGATCGCCACCATGTCTCAACCCGTGCCCGCCGTGAAGTACGCGGCGGCCATGGCCAGATCCACTGGTCAGCCTTGGGGCGTTTACCGGGGAAGCAAGCACCTGCTGGTAGTCATGCCTTCCGGATCGACGAAGAAAACGCCGATTGAGGTGTGTCATCCATGAGGCGCGTCAACACCTTGGTCCGCCAGCGCCGGCGGCAAGAACAGTTCCACCTGCCGCCCAGCGGCCTATCGGAGCACCGAAATGCAGAAAGCACCTTCTGGAGTGGTAACCCTCCCAGCCTGGATGAATCGGCCGGTGAAGAAGCTGTACAACACCCGCAGCGGCGGCCAGTACCGGCCTGACGATGTGGCCTTGGCCTTCGCGCTGAGCCTGCGCGTGCACGACAGCGCCGATCACCTGCGCAGGCTGGCCCGGCGCCTGGTCGACAAGGTCTGCCTGGAGCACCAGCCGAACATGAAGCGCCCGGCCCGTGAGCCTAATGATGCCAAGGTGTTCGACGCAGCGCTAAAGATCATCAACCGGGTGTGCGACCTGCTGGAGTACGCACCGGGCACCCGCTTTGTGCGCAATGGAGGCGATGATGGCTCTGACGTCAAAGCAGCGTGACGAGAAGCGCAAGGAGAAAGAAGCCAAGGCCGGCATTGAAGAGCTGCGCATGAAAACCCGCGCCGGCACCCGCCAGGCCCTGGCCGAAATCATGCAATGGGCCGAAGTCGAGGAAAACGGCGAGGCCATGACCCTGCTTATCCACCGTATCCATGAATTGGGGCCTGAAGCGGCCCGCCACTTCCTCAGTGCTCCGCGCCACGAAATAGTCATATCCGATTTTGTGGCGCGGCGGCTTGATCAGTTCCGCATCGGTCGCGAGCTTCGGGCGCCTGACCTGATGCTGGGCGAAGACCCGGACGATGCCGAGCCCGGCCAGCTGCTGATAGCCAGCAGATAACCCGCGCTGCCCGCCAGCGCCTTCCCCTATTCAACGATAACGCCGACCCGGCGAGGGCGGCGCCTGCCTGGAGATCACCATGACCACATTCGCAGTGTTCGGCATGACCCGTGATGTAGCGCTGGCCGAGGCCAGGAAGATCACCAAGACCACCAAGCCGAGCGGCAAGGTTGGCTGCCCCCCCCTTGGACCTGACGGTCAGCGAGTGGAATGAGGCAGTCGAGAAGTCGGCCGAGAAGATCATGCAGGGCAAGAAGGTGCGACAGCTCAGTCCGACATTCGATGCTCCTCAGTACGCCGAGCAGTTCGTGAGCCTGGCCAGGAAGTCTGGTAACTGCCGCGACCTGCGCGTCAGAGCCAAGTGCACGCTCACCGATGCAGATGGCAACCCCCTAACCAACAAGAAAACCAAGGCGCCGCGCATTGGCTGGGTCGACTACCAGCCAGAGATGACGCCGAAAGTTGCGTAGCCGAGGATCACCGATGCCCATCACCTACGGAAGCGTCTGCAGCGGCATTGAAGCTGCGACCGTAGCCTGGCACCCGCTGGGCTGGCGTGCCGCCTGGTACGCCGAGATCGAACCATTCCCCAGCGCGGTGCTGGCCCACCACTACCCGGACACGCCGAACCACGGCGACATGACCCGCCTGGCAGCCATGGTGCTTTCCGGCAAGATCCAAGCACCTGATGCCTTGGTCGGCGGTACACCCTGTCAGGCATTCAGTGTGGCCGGCATGCGCGAAGGCCTGGCCGATCCCCGCGGCGCCCTCACCATCAAATACGTGGAGCTGCTCGATGCAATTGACCATGTTCGAACAAAGCGTGGCGAGCCCGAGGCCGCCTGTGTCTGGGAAAACGTCCCTGGAGTCCTCTCAGACAAAGGTAACGCGTTTGGCTGCTTCCTCGGCGCCTTGGTGGGCGAATCCGCAGAGCTCAAGCCGCCAGGGGGTAAATGGAAGGACGCTGGTTGTGTGTATGGACCCACGCGAACAGTCGCATGGCGGGTTCTGGATGCCCAATATTTCGGCCTGGCCCAACGACGCCGCCGTGTGTTCGTTGTCGCAAGTGCTCGAGCAGGGTTCGATCCACTCGAAGTACTTTTTGAGCGCGAAGGCGTGCGCCGGGATACTCCGCCGCGCCGCGGCGAGGGGCAAGCGCCTGCCGGAACAATTACAGCGAGCACTGGAGGCGTCGACGAGAACGACGCAGCAGACGGACGACTGACGGTCTACGGCGGGAACAACACTGCTGGCCCCATTGATGTGGCGCCAGCACGCAATGCTTGCGCCAGCGCCAGCGGCAGGATGGATTTCGAAACAGAGGCTTTCGTCGTCAGCGGCACCTTGCAAGCAAACGGCAAGGCTGCCGGCAGCGCTACTCAGCAAGACGCGGAGAGCGGAATGCTGGTTGTCCACGGCACGCAAGACCCTTGCACCCTAACCGATCAGGCATTTGCACTGGGTCGGAACAGCGGCCAGGAGAACGCGGTATGCGTTACCGGTGAGATCACCCATACCTTGAAGGCTGAAGGCTTCGATGCCAGCGAGGACGGTACCGGTCGGGGTCAGCCGATTGTGAGCTGTCGTGAGCTAGCTCAGACGCTGACCAGTAGCTATGGGAAGCAGGTCGACAGTACAGACTCAGCGAAAGGCCCGAACGTGGTAGTCCACTCCGAGAGCGTGCGCAGACTCACCCCGCGCGAGTGCGAACGGCTTCAGGGATTCCCCGATGACTACACGCTGATCCCCTATCGCACCAAACCGGCCAGCGATTGCCCAGATGGCCCGCGCTACAAAGCGATCGGCAACAGCAAGGCCGTCCCAGTCGTGCGCTGGATCGGCCGGCGCATCCAACATCAACTTGAACGACTCGCTTGAGGTATCCCCATGCCCACAGAAAACCGATCCAGCAACACAGAGATGGTCAGCGTGCCGCGCGAAGCCGTTGTGCAAGCGGCGGAGCTGCTGCAGGAATACAACAAGTGCAGCATTGCCCGTGACCTGCGCGCCATCCTGGCCCAGCCAGCCGAGCAGCACCAGGGCGATCCGGTGGTGCTGCCTGCGCGCAAGGCGCACCATCTCGACCCCTCATTCCTTTCTGAAGCGGATAAGGTCTGGAACGCCTGCCTCGACGAAATCGCCAAGCTGGGGCCGCTGTATAGCCGGCCGGTGCAGGCCAGCACGTGGCATGCGCGCTGGGACGAGTGCGAGCGCATCGCCAATGCACCCGCCGTACATGAAGCGCTGGAAATGTTCAGCGAGGACCCGACCGGCGATGCAGGTACTTCCCTAATCCGTGAAGTACTGACAGCTGCCACTGCCGACCCTGGCGAGGTTGAGCGGCTGCGGAAAACTCTGACACTGGTCAGGGAGCAGCGGGATAACGAACTGCGAACTAACAGCAGCCTTGAACGAGAGCGCGATACTCTGCGCGCCCAGCTGGCCGAAGCAAACCGCCTTCTAACAAAAATTCGTGATACTGAAATCCATGAAGGCAGGCTTCTGTGGGATTCGATCAATAACCACCTATCCGCCAGCGCAGAGCCGAGCGCGCCGGTTGAGATCGACGAGCGGGTGGGGTTTGAGTCCGCCGTTCTGCATACCGAACCAAGCAGTGATATGGACAGAAATGCTGATGGCGGATACATGAACTTCTATCTGGAATGTGCATGGAAAGGCTGGCAAGCCCGCGCCGCCCTGGAGCGCAAGCCGTAACACCCACCCCGCTGTAACCCCTCTCCCCTCTATTCACTGCCGCGATATGGCGGCCAAGGAGCATCCGTGCGCCTGAAGAAAGCTGAGCGCGAGCAGGTCCGCCTGAAGTACGGCGGCCGCTGCGCATATTGCGGCAACGATCTGGGCAGGCGCTGGCACGCCGACCACTTCGCCCCGGTGATCAGGTTGCCAGATGAGCGCGTGGCCGAGCAGCTGCAGAACCACAACGTGGCCAATATGATGCCGGCCTGCGTGCCCTGCAACCTGAGTAAGTCCCGCATGCAGTTGGAGGACTGGCGCCGCTGGCTGGCCGGCCACGTCAACAGCCTAAACCAGTACCACCCCATCTACCGCCTGGCCAAGGCCTACGGCTTGATCGCCGAGACTGGAGCCGAGGTCGTCTTCTACTTCGAAAAGGTGCAGAGCGATGCCATCCAAAACCTATCCGCTTGATGTGCGTAGCGTTGGCGAGGACACCTACATCTGCATGAGCAAGGGTCACCACAACCTGGAAGAGTTCATGAAGGCTGCCGTTGCCGATCACCCTGGCTGGTGCCTTGGTGGCCCTGAGCATGTCTGGATCAAGACAACCCCGGGCCACGGCACCTACGACCGCATGTACAACATCGTGCCGCAGGGCACCCGTGGTGCATGGCCGGCGACCTACTGCTGGGAGTTCGGTGAGGACTACAAGCGCTACAACGCCGAGGTGCAGCCATGAAGCGCCTCGCCCTCTGCCTCCTGATTCTTGCCACCCTGGCCGGCTGCGACTTCGAAGTCTGCATCGATGCCTCAGGCAAGAACTGCAGCCAGGCCCGGGCCAGCACCTGTGAGTTCAGCGCTGACACACGGCGCCAGCTTTCCCCGCACGAAACACAACCCGAACCTACACCCGCACTGGCGCCTGGGCGCTGGATTGATGAGAGGTATCAGCTGTGAGCGAGCACACAGACACTCAGCGCCTTGACTTCATCCTGTCCCGGAGCCGCCAAGTCACCTTGGAGGGAATTGGCACCAACGGGCGCGGCACCTTCTTCTACGAGCTCTATGTTCAGGAGGGTATTTGGCCAGATACGAAATACGAATGCCTCCATCTCGAAGGCCCTGTCAATTTCGAGCCAAGCCCAGAGCAGAACCGTCAGGCGATCGACCTGGCAATGGAGGCTCAGCCATGATCCTGCCCTTGATGTACATGGCCTACCTGATCTACAGGTGGCCGCGATGACCTGCGTGCGCATCGAGCATGGCTTTGTCTGCATGTCTCCGTTCTACCGCCTGCCGCTGGCCGACGGTACCAGAGTGTTCATGAGCTGGCACAACTACCTTGGCCCGACCTTCTTCCGCGACCGCCATGAGCGGCGCGAGATTGAGGACTGGTACGAGAACCTGCTGATCTGCGACGCCCTCGACTGGTTCATCAAGCGCGGCCACCGCGCCTAACCCATCCCTCACCTACTCAAGCCCGCCGACATGCGCGGGCATGGAGAGCTATTGCCATGCCAATCATCACCGTGACCACGACGATCACCACCCGCTTCGACGTTCCCGAGGGTGTGAGCGTCGACCTTATCCGCCATCAGGCGCTGCCAGTTCTGAGCGAAAACGACGAAGACACCGATGCAGTCTGCGTTCTGCAGGACACAGCGCTGAACAGGGTTTACCTGGGCGCCGCTGATGCTCGCTCACAGTCAGTCGAGCATTCCATCACCGAAGGCGAGGCCTGACCACCAACCTGCCGCCACCGGCGGCGTGGAGACCATCCATGAACCTGATCGACTGCTACGTCACGAAGATACTCAGCGAGCCGTACCGCAAGTTCGGCCACTGGTGGGTATCGGCCGAATACGAATCGGATGGACGCCCAGGCAAAACCGAACTCATGTTCCGTACCGAGGAAGCCGCCCGGGCGGCGAAGGTCGGGTACCACTTCACGGCCTGACATGGCCGCAGGAGATACACATGGCAAACGCCAGCGCGGCACCGGCCGCACGCATTCAGCCGCGCATCATCCGCGCCGGCGATGCCCCGCAGTACCTCGGCATGTGCCGATCAGAATTCAACAAGACCGTCAGGCCGCATGTGAGCGAATTCCCCATCGGGGAACGCGGCATCGGCTTTGACCGGGAAGAACTGGACGCCTGGGTGAACGACTACATCCAGGCCATGGCAATTGCGAAAGAAGGCGCTCAGGGACGACAATCACCCGGCAGCGAGCGCCCATCAGGAGATAAGGGATGGCGCGAAAGACAATCACAGGCCTTTCCCAAAGGAACGGCATCTGGCACATCGACAAAAAGATCAACGGAGAGAGACTTTACGAAAGCACTGGAGTTGGTGACCGGGCGGAAGCAGAAAAATACCTGATTCACCGCTTGGAGCAGATCCGCCAGCGCAAGGTGTATGGCGTTCGGCAGGTTCGGACATTCCGCGAGGCGGCCACCAGGTACTTGCTCGAGCACAAGGATCAGCCGTCGATCAAACTGACGGCTCTGTGCCTGCAGCAGTTGGACCCGTACCTGGGCGACCTACCACTGACGCATATCGATGACCAGGCGCTGGCCCCGTTTATTCGGGACCGGCAGACGGACGAAGACTTGCCGAATGGGAAGGTGAGGAAGGCGGTCAGCAACCGGACGGTGAACATCGCGATCGAGCGTGTGATTCGCGTGCTGTCGCTGGCTTGCAGGAAGTGGCGCGATGAAGAGCGCAGGCCTTGGCTCGACAGCATTCCGCTGCTGGCCAAGCTGGAGGAGAAGAGAGCGAGCCGAAAGCCCTACCCCATGTCCTGGGATGAGCAATCGATTCTCTTCGGTGAGTTGCCGGAGCACCTGCACAAGATGGCCCTGTTCAAGGTGAACACAGGCTGCCGCGAGCAGGAAGTCTGCAAACTGAGGTGGGATTGGGAGATTTCGGTACCCGAACTGGGCACGAGCGTGTTCCTGATACCTGCCGATTTCGGCGGCCGGCACGAGAACTCAGGTGTGAAGAACCGAGACGAGCGTTTGGTGGTGCTGAACACCGTGGCGAAGTCGATAATCGAAGGGCAGCGCGGAGTCAGTCGGGAGTGGGTTTTCCCCTACAACGGCACCGGGATGCACAGGATGAACGACTCGGCCTGGAAGAAAGCAAGGGTGCGCGCGGCAAAGCTCTGGCAGGAGCAACACTTGCGGCCGGCACACCCCGGGTTCGCTTCGATCAGGGTTCACGACTTGAAGCACACTTTCGGCAGGCGCCTGAAAGCAGCTGGTGTAACAGAGGAAGATCGGAAGTCGCTACTTGGTCACAAGAACGGAAGCGTGACCAGCCACTATTCTGGCGCGGAGCTTGGGCAGTTGATAGAGGCGGCAAACAAAGTTTCAGCGACGGACTCGCGTGGGCCGGTACTGACAATTCTGAAGAGGAGGCAGGCGTAAAAACCTGAGAAGTCACGCAAAAGTCACGCACATGAAAAAGGCCACCCCTTTCGGAAATGGCCTAAGTCACTGAAATATATGGTCGGGACGGAGTGATTCGAACACTCGACCCCTTGCACCCCATGCAAGTGCGCTACCGGGCTGCGCTACGCCCCGACTGGGCTTGAAGCAAGTTCTCAATACTGCCGAGAACGTTAAAGAATTTACCCTAACCCTCTGATAAATGAAAGCTTTTTCTCAAAAAAATTTTCACTCACCCGAAAAGCCACAGCTCACTTCTTCAACACGACCAGCACATCCTCCAATTCGACAATCATCTGCCGGATCAGCTGCTTGTACTGGCTCGAATCATCTTTAGCCTCATCACTGGAGAGCCGCAACCGCGCCCCGCCAATGGTGAACCCCTGCTCATACAGCAGCGCGCGAATCTGCCGGATCATCAGCACGTCTTGCCGCTGATAATACCGCCGGTTCCCCCGCCGCTTCACAGGGTTGAGCTGGTCGAACTCCTGCTCCCAATACCGCAGCACGTGTGGCTTTACGGCACACAACTCGCTCACTTCACCAATGGTGAAGTAGCGCTTGCCCGGTATGGGGGGCAGTTCGTCGTTATGGCTTGGTTCCAGCATAGGCCTCAACCCGGGCCTTCAACTTCTGCCCTGGACGAAAGGTGACGACGCGCCGTGCGGTGATCGGGATTTCTTCCCCAGTCTTGGGGTTGCGGCCCGGCCGCTGGCGTTTGTCGCGAAGGTCGAAGTTGCCGAAACCGGACAGCTTGACCTGCTCGTTCTCTTCAAGTGCGTGCCGAATTTCTTCGAAAAACAGCTCGACCAGCTCCTTGGCCTCACGCTTGTTAAGCCCCAGCTCCTCGTACAGCCTTTCGGCCATCTCAGCTTTCGTCAGAGCACCCATGCCGTTATTTCCTTAACGTGGTGTTCAACCTTTGTTCGAGCGAGGTGAGGATGTTTTGCAGGGTAGTGTTCACCTCATCGTCGTTAAGAGTGCGCGATGGATGCTGCCAGGTCAAGCCGACGGCAAGGCTTTTTCTATCAGGATCAATACCTTTACCCTGGTAGACATCAAACAGCCTGAGGTCTGTGAGCCATTCGCCTGCATTGTCACGAATTAATTCAAGCACCGCACTGGCTGCCACGTCACGACCGGCGATCAAGGCCAGGTCACGACGGGTTTCCGGGAACTTGGACAGTTCGCTGAATTTCGGCAGGCGGCCTTCGACCACGTCGCCCAGCACCAGCTCGAACAGGAACACCGGGCGGTCCAGGTCCAGGGCTTTGGCCAGCTCTGGGTGGATGGCGCCGAGGTAACCGACCAGTTTGCCGTCGCGCTCGATGGCGGCGGTCTGGCCTGGGTGCAGGGCTGGGTGCTTGCCGGCGCTGAAGGTGAAGTCGCTCAGGGCACCGGAATAACCCAGCAAGGCTTCCACGTCGGCTTTAACGTCGAAGAAATCGACGCCGTCGCGGCCGTTGGCCCAGCCTTCTGGCAGACGGCTGCCGGTGACCACGCCAGCGATCATGGGCTGCTGTTGCAGGTCACCCAGCTGGCCGACGAAACGCAGGCCGCTTTCGAACAGGCGCACGCGGTCTTGCTGGCGGTTCAGGTTGTGCTGCAGGGCTTTGACCAGGCCCGGCCACAGCGAGGCACGCATGGCGGCCATGTCGCTGGAAATGGGGTTGGCCAGCAGCAGTGGCTCTACGCCCGGGCTGAACAGTTCGAACAGTTTCGGGTCGATGAAGCTGTAGGTGATGGCTTCCTGGTAACCGCGGGCAACCAGCAGGCGGCGCAGGGTCGGTAGGTCACCGCGGGTTTCCGGCTTGCCCTGTGGCGCCAGGCGCGCTTGCGGGTAGCGGACCGGCAGGTTGTTATAGCCGTACAGGCGGGCCAGTTCTTCGATCAGGTCCACTTCCAGGCTGATGTCGAAGCGGTGGCTTGGCACGGTGACGGTCCACTCCCCTTCGGCTGCCTTGCTGGTGGTCAGTTCCAGGGCGTTGAGCAGTTGCTCGACCTGGGCTGGGTCCATTTCCATGCCAAGCATCTGGGTGATGCGTTCGGCGCGCAGGGTAACCGGGGCCACCTGCGGCAGGTGCTGCTCGCTGACCGCTTCGACGACCGGGCCGGCTTCGCCGCCGACAATGTCCAGCAGCAGCTGGGTGGCGCGTTCCATGGCTTCGCGGGCCAGGTGCGAGTCGACGCCGCGCTCGTAGCGGTGCGAGGCGTCGGTGTGCAGGCCGTAGGAACGGGCTTTACCGGCAACGGAAATCGGCTCGAAGAAGGCACTTTCCAGGAACAGGTCGCGGGTTTTTTCGGTGTTTACACCGCTGTGCTCGCCACCCATGACGCCGGCGATGGCCAAGGCACGGGTGTGGTCGGCGATCACCAGGGTGTCGGCGCGCAGGGCCACTTCCTGGCCGTCGAGCAGAACGAGCTTTTCGCCCTCTTCGGCCATGCGTACGCGAATACCGCCGTTGATTTCTGCCAGGTCGAAGGCGTGCATCGGCTGGCCGAGTTCGAGCATCACGTAGTTGGTGACGTCTACGGCGGCGTCGATGCTACGCACGTCGCTGCGGCGCAGGCGCTCTACCATCCACAACGGGGTTGGCTTGCTCAGGTCGACGTTACGGATAACGCGGCCCAGGTAGCGCGGGCATGCAGCCGGGGCGCTGACTTCGACCGGGCGCACTTCGTCGTGGGCTGGTGGTACGGCAGGCACTACCGGGCGGGTCACCGGGGTGTCGTACAGGGCGCTGACGTCACGCGCCAGGCCGGCGATGGAGAGGCAGTCACCGCGGTTCGGCGTAAGGCCGATTTCGATGCTGGCGTCGTCCAGGCTCAGGTAGGTACGAATGTTCTCGCCTACCGGGGCATCGGCTGCCAGTTCCAGCAGGCCGTCGTTTTCTTCGCTGATTTCCAGCTCGGCAGCCGAGCACAGCATGCCGAAGGACTCGACGCCACGCAGCTTGGCCTTCTTGATCTTGAAGTCGCCAGACAGCTCGGCGCCGATCATGGCGAATGGCACCTTGATGCCTGGGCGGGCGTTAGGTGCGCCGCACACGACCTGGAAGGTTTCCTGGCCGTTGGTTACCTGGCACACGCGCAGCTTGTCGGCGTCCGGGTGTTGTTCGGTGGCCAGGATCTCGCCTACCACGATGCCGCTGAACTGGCCGGCAGCGGGGGTAACGCTGTCGACTTCAAGGCCGGCCATGGACAGGCGGGCAACCAGTTCGTCACGAGAGACTTGCGGGTTTACCCAACCGCGCAGCCACTGTTCACTGAATTTCATGCTGTTCTCCTGAAAATTGCGTCGATTGGGCCTAGCGGAATTGCGCCAGGAACCGCAGGTCGTTGTCGAAGAACAGACGCAAATCGTTGACGCCATAGCGCAGCATGGCCAGGCGCTCGGCCCCCATGCCAAAGGCGAAGCCTTGGAACTCTTCCGGGTCGATGCCAGACATGCGCAGCACGTTCGGGTGCACCATGCCGCAACCCATCACTTCCAGCCAGCCGGTTTGCTTGCACACCCGGCAGCCGTTGCCGGAGCACATCACGCACTGGATATCGACTTCGGCGGACGGCTCGGTGAAGGGGAAGAACGATGGGCGGAAACGCACCGCCAGTTCTTTCTCGAAGAACACGCGCAGGAACTCTTCGATGGTGCCCTTGAGGTCGGCGAAGTTGATGTCGCGGTCGATCAGCAGGCCTTCGACCTGGTGGAACATCGGCGAGTGGGTGATATCCGAGTCGCAGCGGTAAACGCGGCCCGGGCAGACAATGCGGATGGGCGGCTGGGTGGACTCCATGGTCCGCACCTGCACCGGCGAGGTGTGGGTACGCAGCAGCATGTTGGCATTGAAGTAGAAGGTGTCGTGCATCGCCCGCGCCGGGTGGTGGCCGGGGATGTTGAGCGCTTCGAAGTTGTGGTAGTCGTCTTCCACCTCAGGGCCTTCGGCAATGCCGTAGCCAATGTGGGTGAAGAACTGCTCGATGCGCTCGAGGGTACGGGTGATCGGGTGCAGGCCACCGGTGGCCTGGCCACGGCCTGGCAGGGTGACGTCAATGCATTCGGCAGCCAGGCGAGCGCTGAGCTCGGCTTCTTCAAAGGCAGCCTTGCGGGCATTGAGCACAACGGTAACGCGCTCTTTAGCGTCGTTGATCAGCGCGCCGACTTTCGGCCGCTCTTCGGCTGGCAGGTTGCCCAGGGTCTTCATCACCTGGGTCAGCTCGCCTTTCTTGCCGAGATAGTTAACCCGGATCTGTTCCAGGGTAGTGATGTCTTCAGCGCGCTCCACGGCCTCTAGGGCTTGGGAGACCAGCGCATCCAGGTTTTCCATGTACAGACTCCAGATACGAAAATAGGGGAAGAGCTTTGAAGGCTCTTCCCCTATCGATGACGTTCAATGCCCGGCGCCGCGAGCGCCGCCGGGTGATTGTCGCGGGTACTTAAGCCAGAACGGCTTTAGCTTTCTCGACAATCGCAGCAAACGCCGCTTTTTCGTTCACTGCCAGATCGGCCAGAACCTTACGGTCGATTTCGATCGAAGCCTTTTTCAGGCCAGCAATCAGACGGCTGTAGGACAGACCGTTGGTGCGGGCACCGGCGTTGATACGAGCGATCCACAGTGCGCGGAACTGACGCTTCTTCTGGCGACGGTCGCGGTAGGCGTATTGGCCAGCCTTGATGACCGCTTGCTTGGCTACACGGAATACGCGCGAACGTGCACCGTAGTAACCTTTAGCCAGCTTCAGAATTTTTTTGTGACGCTTACGAGCGATAACGCCGCGCTTAACACGAGCCATGAGTAACTTCCTCTATCTTAACCAGAATTAACGTACGCGCAGCATGCGCTCGACTTTTGCCACGTCGGACGGGTGCAGCAAGCTGGCACCGCGCAGTTGACGCTTACGCTTGGTCGACATTTTGGTCAGGATGTGGCTCTTGAAAGCGTGCTTGTGCTTGAAGCCCGAAGCAGTCTTCAGGAAGCGCTTCGCAGCACCGCTCTTGGTTTTCATTTTTGGCATGTTGGAACTCCGCATTCGATAAAATTACACATAATCATCAGGCCTGCCGTGCCCGGGAGATTATTTCTTTTTCTTGGGGGCGATGACCATCATAAGCTGGCGTCCTTCCATCTTAGGATGCTGCTCAACGGTGCCGTATTCGGCGAGGTCGGCTTCGACCCGCTTCAACAGCTCCATGCCCAGCTCCTGGTGGGCCATCTCACGGCCGCGGAATCTCAGAGAGATCTTGGCCTTGTCCCCATCGGTAAGGAAACGTACCAGGTTGCGTAGTTTTACCTGGTAATCCCCATCCTCCGTCCCTGGACGAAACTTGATTTCTTTGATCTGGATCTGTTTCTGGTTTTTCTTGGCTTCGTTAGCCTGCTTCTTCTTCTCGAAGAGGTGCTTGCCGTAGTCCATCACCTTGCAGACAGGTGGTACTGCGTCTGCAGAGATTTCTACCAGGTCCAGCTTCGCTTCATCAGCGATACGCAGCGCTTCATCAATCGAGACGATGCCAACTTGCTCGCCGTCTGCGCCAATTAACCGAACCTCGCGGGCCGAGATATTCTCGTTGATCGGGGCCTTCGGTACAGCACGCTTATCGTTTCTCATTTCACGCTTAATAGTCATTACTCCGATTCTTGGCGACCACGCCGGGAAACCGCTTGATTCAGCAGCTCAACGAACTGGGCGACGGGCATGGAGCCCAGGTCAGCACCTTCGCGAGTGCGCACAGCGACGGTTTGCGTTTCGACTTCGCGGTCCCCTATAACCAAAAGGTACGGGACCTTGAGCAAAGTATGCTCGCGGATTTTAAAGCCGATCTTCTCATTTCTCAAGTCCGACTTGGCACGGAAACCGCTACCGTTCAGAGATTTCTCCACCTGAAGGGCGAAATCGGCCTGTTTGTCGGTGATGTTCATGATCACCGCCTGGGTCGGTGCGAGCCAGGCCGGGAACACGCCAGCGTAGTGCTCGATCAGCATGCCGATGAAGCGCTCGAACGAGCCGAGGATGGCGCGGTGCAGCATTACCGGGCGCACGCGGCTGTTGTCTTCGGCGATGTAGCTGGCATCCAGGCGCTCTGGCAGGTTCGGATCGTACTGCAGGGTACCGCACTGCCAGTTACGGCCGAGGCAGTCACGCAGGGTGAACTCGATCTTCGGACCGTAGAAGGCACCTTCGCCTGGCTGGTATTCCCACTCCAGGCCGGATTCGTTGAGGGCGTCGGCCAGTGCACCTTCGGCACGGTCCCACAGCTCTTCGGAACCGACACGCTTGGCCGGGCGGGTGGACAGCTTCATGGCAATGTCGCTGAAGCCGAAGTCCTTGTACACGTCCAGGGTCAGCTTGATGAAGTCGGCTGCTTCTTTCTTCACCTGCTCTTCGGTGCAGAAGATGTGTGCGTCGTCCTGTACGAAGCCACGTACGCGCATGATGCCGTGCAGGGCACCGGATGGCTCGTTACGGTGGCAGGCACCGAACTCGGCCAGGCGCAGCGGCAGGTCGCGGTAGCTTTTCAGGCCCTGGTTGAACACCTGCACGTGGCACGGGCAGTTCATCGGTTTTACCGCGTAGTCGCGGCTTTCCGACGAAGTGGTGAACATGTTCTCGGCGTAGTTGGACCAGTGGCCGGAACGCTCCCACAGAATACGGTCGACAACCTGCGGGGTCTTGATTTCCTGGTAGCCGTTTTCGCGCTGCACGCCACGCATGTACTGCTCGAGCACCTGGTAGACGGTCCAGCCGTTGGCATGCCAGAACACCATGCCTGGGGCTTCTTCCTGCAGGTGGAACAGGTCGAGCTGCTTGCCGATCTTGCGGTGGTCGCGTTTTTCGGCTTCTTCGATGCGCTGGATGTAGGCTGCCAGCTGCTTCTTGTCCGCCCAGGCGGTGCCGTACACGCGCTGCAACTGCTCGTTCTTGGCATCGCCACGCCAGTATGCGCCGGACAGTTTGGTCAGCTTGAAAGCCTTGAGGAAGCGGGTGTTGGGCACGTGCGGGCCACGGCACATGTCAACGTATTCTTCGTGGTAGTACAGGCCCATGGCCTGTTCGTCCGGCATGTCTTCGACCAGGCGCAGCTTGTAGTCTTCGCCACGGGCGGTGAAAACGTCGATGACTTCGGCGCGCGGGGTGACCTTCTTGACCACGTCGTAGTCTTTGTCGATCAGCTCCATCATGCGCTTTTCGATGGCGGCCAGGTCTTCAGGGGTGAAGGGGCGCTCGTAGGCGATGTCGTAATAGAAGCCTTCGTCGATCACCGGGCCGATCACCATTTTGGCGGTCGGGTACAGTTGCTTCACCGCGTGGCCAACCAGGTGGGCGCACGAGTGGCGGATGATCTCCAGTCCCTCTGCATCTTTAGGGGTGATGATCTGCAGGGTGGCGTCGTGGCTGATCAGGTCGCAGGCGTCGACCAGCTTGCCGTCGACCTTACCGGCCACGGTGGCCTTGGCGAGGCCTGCACCAATGGATGCGGCGACATCGGCTACGGATACGGCGTGATCAAACGAACGCTGACTGCCATCGGGAAGAGTAATAACGGGCATGGCGCCTCCTCTCCTAGTGGTGACCCCTACCAAAGGTCACGTGGGTTGGGATGAGCCAGTACAAGATCCGACCTGCCTTCCTGCAAAGGAAGCCTGCCTCACAGTGGCAGAAGCCTTTCGGCTTGCGAGGGACGAACCAGAGTGACTGGAAAGAAAAATGGCTGCGCCCGGCAAAGGCGCGAACACAAGCCGAGCATGCTAGCACGCGGGTTGCACCGCAGGCAGAAATATTTGGAAATTGCGGGGTTGGGGTGAACTAACCCGGAAAAAGCCCTATCAGACTTTGGGAAGCAACCTACTCTTGATGAGACCTTAACCCAAGGAGTAACTGGTTATGCGAGTTCCGTCTCTTCTGGCCCTGGCGGCCACTGCTGCCCTGCTGCTGCCGGTAGCCGCGAACGCTGGCAACTTCCCACCGGGGAAAGAGGCCGGCTACATGGCCCAGTGCACGCAGGTGGCCAGCGGCCAGGGCGTTGATGCTGCAACTGCGAAGAAACACTGCGACTGTGGCGCCCAAGCCATCAAGAAGAACTTCACCGATGCCGAAATTGCCGACCTGGACAGCAAGGATGGCGTGGACGCCAAGCTGATGCAGAAAGCGCAAACGGTTGTGAAACAGGCCTGCGCACCAAAGGGCTGAAACCTTAAAGCCAAAGTCGGCCGGTAAATCTTTGAGCTGGATCAATATCCGGCGAAGGTAAAAAGCGCTAGATGCGCAGAAATGGACTATGATACGTCCCGTGCTCCGTAGCCTCGGCCGCATTGCACCACCGAAAAAACTAAATGTTCTGGAGATTCACCCATGTCCAATCGCCAACAAGGCACCGTCAAATGGTTCAATGATGAGAAAGGCTACGGCTTCATCACCCCAGCAGGCGGCGGCGACGACCTGTTCGTTCACTTCAAAGCCATCGAATCTGACGGCTTCAAGAGCCTGAAAGAAGGCCAGACTGTTTCCTTCGTCGCCGAGCGCGGCCAGAAAGGCATGCAGGCTGCACAGGTTCGTCCGGAGTAATTCGGATAGCTGTAAAAAAACCCGCCCTCGTGGCGGGTTTTTTTATGGGCGCGACCCAGGCCGATGGCGCTGCATTTTTTTGTATAAGCGGCCTTGTGTCACGATGGGCAGCGCAGCGGCCCCGGCGATTTGGCTGGTAGTCCTGCGGGCCCGGGCCGGCATCATCAATCGATGTAGGAGCGGGTTCACCCGCGAATACGGTGGCGCCGGCAACGCACAATGCCTGGCAGAACCTGGCCAGCAGGCCCGGCCCTTTCGCGGGTAAACCCGCTCCTACAAAGGGCGGGGGGGGCCGGTAGGCCTGCGGGGCCGGGCCGGCATCATCGATCGATGTAGGAGCGGGTTCACCCGCGAATACGGTGGTGCCGGCAACGCACAATGCCTGACAGAACCTGGCCAGCAGGCCCGGCCCTTTCGCGGGTGAACCCGCTCCTACAACAGACGGGGGGGCCGGTAGGCCTGCGGGCCCGGGCCGGTATCATCGATCGATGTAGGAGCGGGTTTACCCGCGAATACGGTGGTACCGGCAGCGCACAATACTTGGCAGAAACTGGCCAGCAGGGCCGGCCCTTTCGCGGGTAAACCCGCTCCTACGAGCTGAATCAGCCGCAGTTGACGCGGTTGACCACACCCTGCTCATTGACGTTAAGGTTCAAGCGCTCGGACCGGTACTCCAGGGTTACCACGTCGTGCGGCTTGAGAATACGCGCTATTTGCGAACCACTGGCCTTGCGCGCCTGCTCCAGCAACTCGGCACTGGCCTGCTTGCCCATGGCAAAGTCTGCGCCGCTGGCATCGCAGCGGCCGTCGTTGCCGGCCGGCGCAGCCGGTGCAGCCCCACCGGCATTACCACCAGCATCGCCACCAGTGCTGCAACCAGCCAGGACAGCAGCCATCGCCAGGGTTGCCAGGTAAGCACGGGTACGGAACATGAAGCCTCCTAAATCGGTATGGGAATGTCTGATCCGACAGTTCCGCTCATCATTTGTTGCAAAACCGGTCAAGTCTGCCTGAACTCGATCAATGAGGGGGAAAAGCAATCGTGACCGGATTTTGCACAACCCGCTGCGTTTGCCATATGCTTAGCGCGCACGGTCACTGGCGCAAAGCCATGATTTGCTGCAAGAAGTGGAGTGCATCCCGCCTCCATCGAACACCAGGGTCAAGTGTTCACCCCTTCGTTCCGGGCCCCTAGCGAGAGCTTTTCATGAGCAGCCACACCATCGATGCCGATATCAAGGTCAAGTGGGCCGAGGGCCAGAGTGCGTACAGCCCTGGCACACCAGAGGAGTTGCTGTTGATCGGCATCGACCTGCTGGTGCGCGACCGCGGCCCCGAAGCAGCACGCAGCTTCATCGAGCAGGTGCTGGAGCGCTACGCCCCGCACGCAGCTATTGCAGCCGCGCCAACCGGGCGCTAAGCAGGTCGAACAGGCCTTGGGCGTCACCCTGCTCCACCCACAGCACATTGGCCGGCTGCTTGAGCACGCCGTACCAGTCAGCGACGGTCTGACCAAAGGTCGGGCCTTCGCGGCTGTCGATGCTCAGGTGAATGCGCCGGCCGCTGAACAGTTCGGGCTTGAGCAAGTAGGCAATGACGCTGGCGTCATGCACCGGACCGCCGGGCATGCCGTACAACGCCATGTCGTGCTTGATGTACACGTTGAGAATGTCCACCACCCGCTTGCTGGCTTGTGTATTCACCGCGGCCAACTGCTGCAGCCGGGCGTCGCTGGTCAGCAGCTTGTGGGTGACGTCCAGCGGTAGATAGGTCAGTTGCACCCCGCTGGCCAGAACCACCTGGGCTGCATGGGGGTCGGCGTAGAGGTTGAATTCTGCCGCTGGGGTGATGTTGCCGCCGTTGAAGTGGGCGCCGCCCATGACCACCACCTCCTTGATGCCCTTGGCAATCTCCGGGCGCTGGATCAGCGCCAGGGCCAGGTTGGTCTGTGGGCCGAGCATGGCCACGGTGATGCTGTGCGGCTTGGCGGCCGCCAAGGTGTCTACCAGGTACTGCACGGCGTTGCCGGCGGCCAGCGGGGCCTTCGGCTCATGCACTTGAACGCCGGCCAGGCCTTCTTCGCCGTGCACTTCTGCGGCATAAACAGGTGCGCGCACCAGCGGCCGGCCGGCCCCCGCGTAAACCGGGATGTCTTCGCGGCCAGCCCATTCGCGCGCCAGGCGCGCGTTGCGGGAGGTTTTATCCAGGCGCACATTGCCGGCCACGGTGGTGATGGCGCGAATATTGAGTTCTTCTGGCGAGGCCAGGGCCAGGAACAAGGCGACCACGTCGTCGGCACCGGGGTCGGTGTCGATGATCAGGTCGATGGGGGCAGCCTGCAAGCTGGTGGCAGTGAGCATGAAAGCGAGTCCTTGAAGCCAGGGCTTGAGCATGGAATGGCACTCCTGTTGCCTTTGGTGGAAAACGGCCGACGCGGCGGCTGGTCAACGGCTCAGAACGTGACGCCGGAAACCAGCGCGATATTGCTGTAGGGCTGGCACTCACCGGTACGCACCACCGCCCGGGCACTGCGCGACAGCACCTTGAATGCTTCATGGCTAAGCCATTCGCGCTTGCCCAACTTGCCCTTCAGGCGCTCGAGTTCGACCAGCGCTGGCGGCACCACTTTCTGCATTTCTTCGGCCAGCACATGCCGCTCCACCTGAAGCTCGCTCAGCACGGCGCGCAACACACTGGCGAAGTCCGGCAAGCCAGGGGTGATCGCCAGGTCGATCATTTCCACGCCTGGCGGCACCGGCAGGCCCGCATCGCCGATCACCAGGATATCGCCATGGCCCATGCCGGCGATGGTGCGCGAAAGGGCAACGTTCAGCAGCGGGGTTTTCTTCATGGCACCAGCTCCGCCAGGTAAGGGATTGATGGCTGCGCGCCAGCGCGTGTCACCGACAGCGCCGCAGCACGCTGGCCGAAGGCGATGGCCTCGCCCTCCTCCAGGCCACGCACCAGGCCCGCAGCGAAGCCGCCAATGAAGGTGTCGCCAGCAGCAGTGGTGTCCAGCGGCTGCACCACCGGTGCGGGGTAATGCTGGTGCCCCTCGGGCGTTACCAGCAACGCCCCTTGCGCGCCCAGCGTGACGATCACCTTGCCCGCCCCCGCCTGCAGCAAGCGCTCTGCGGCAAGCTGCGCGCTCGCCTGGTCGGTCACCGCAATGCCGGTCAGCGCTTCGGCCTCGCTTTCATTGGGGGTGAGGTAATCGATGAGCGCGAACCATTGCGCAGGCAGCGGGCCGGTGGCAGGCGCCGGGTTGAGGATCACCTGCTTGCCCAGTTCACGCGCCCGCCTCAGCGTCCAGGCCACCGTCTCGACCGGCACCTCCAACTGGCAGATGACCACCTGCGCAGCCTGCAACAACGCCTCGAAGCGCTGCACCGACTGCGGCGTCAGCAGGCCGTTGCCGCCGGGGATGATGACAATGCAATTCTGGCTGGCGGCATCCACGGTGATCAGGGCTACACCGCTGGACACGCCGGGGCAGGTACTGACGCCCTGGCAGTCGATGCCTTCTGCGGACAATGCCTGGTGCAACTGGCGGCCATAATCGTCATCGCCGACATTGCCAATCATCGCCACGCTGGCGCCCAGGCGCGCAGCCGCTACGGCCTGGTTGGCCCCCTTGCCGCCCGGCACCGTGAAAAAACGCTCACCGGGCAGGGTTTCGCCGGCGCGAGGCAAGCGCTGGGCGCGGACCACCAGGTCCATGTTGAGGCTGCCGACCACCACAACCTTGGCATTCATGACAGTTCCTTAGCGTTAGCGGTAATCGTTGAACAGGTCCGGGCGCGGCCCGGTGGATTCGCGCAAGACAATGCGCGGGGCGACGATGCGTTGCTCGGCCATGCCTTGCCGGGGTGTGCCGATGCGCGCCAGCAACAGCGAGGCAGCGCTCTCGCCCAGTTCGCGGATCGACTGGCCCACGGTGGTCAACGGCGGGTACACGTAGCGGCTGAGCTCGATGTCGTCGAAGCCGATCACCGACAATTCGCCGGGCACGTTGATATTGCGTTCGGCGGCAGCGCGCAGCACGCCGAAACCGATCATGTCGTTGCCCGCAAAAATGGCCGTAGGTCGCCGCCCCTGCAACACTTGCGCAGCGGCGGCATGGCCGCCCGGGCTGGTGAAGTCGCAGTGCAGCACACGGTCACTGTGCACCGGCGCCTGCGCCTCGGCCATGGCCCGATGAAAGCCGCGCAGGCGCAGCTGGGTTACCCCGGTATCGGCGGGGCCGCCGATATAGGCGATGTCGCGGTGCCCCAGGGCCAGCAGGTGCTGGGTCGCCAGGTAAGCGCCGTGCTCATGGTCGATGCGCACCAGGTCAGCGTCCACCCCTTCCAGCTCGCGGTCGACGATCACCATGGGCGTACGTACGCCGGCCAGGCTCTGCAGCAGGTCGCTGTCCTCGCCCACCGACGCCACCACCAGCCCGTCAATGCGCTTTTCCAGCAACACGCGCAGGTAGCTGCGCTGCTTTTGCGGGTTGTCGTCGGAGTTGCACAGAATCACGCAATAGCCGTTACGCTCACAGGCATCCTCGATGCCCCGCGCCAGCTCGGCAAAATAAGGGTTCACGCTGCTGGGCACCAACAGGCCGATGGTCGCCGTGCTACGAGCCTTCAGCGAACGCGCCACGGCACTGGGCACGTAGTCGAGTTCGACAATCGCGGCTTCCACTTTCTGCCGCACCTGCTCGCTGACCGGTCGGGTCTTGTTCAATACATGGGACACCGTGGTATAGGAAATACCCGCCAATGCCGCGACATCTTTGATGGTTGCCATGTTGTCAGTTCCGCCGGCCTGCACGCCGGCTACGGTAAGTGTCGAGCACCACGGCAATGACGATCACCGCCCCGGTGATGATGCGCTTGGTCGGTTCGCTGGCACCGATCTGCGCCAGCCCCGCGGCCAGCACGGAAATGATCAGCACGCCGAAGAAGGTGCTGATGACCGAGCCACGCCCGCCCATCAGGCTGGTGCCGCCGATCACCACGGCGGCAATGACCTGCAGTTCCAGGCCAGAGCCGGCATTCGGGTCGGCCGCTTCCAACCGGGAAATCTGGAACAGCGCAGCCAGCCCGGCCAGCAGGCCCATCAGCGCGAACACCAGCACTTTGTAGGGCCGTGGGTCGATACCTGCAAGGCGCACGGCCTCTTCATTGGTGCCGATGCCGATCAGGTAGCGGCCGAACACCGTGCGGGTCAGCACCAGGTGGGCCAGCACGATCACCAGCAAGCCGATGATGAACGCTGGCGAGATGCCAAAGGCGACCGGGTCGGAGAACCAGGCATAGGCATCGCCGATATAGGCGGTGCGCGAGTCGGTGAACTGGTAGGCCAGGCCACGGGCCATTTCCAGCACGCCGAGCGAGACGATGAACGACGGGATGCGCCAGGCCACGGTCACGCTGCCAGTGATGCTGCCGGCCAGCGCAGCCACGGCCATGCCCAGTAGCGCGGCGGGTAGCACGCCCCAGCCCCAACCGAGCATGGCCACGCTCACCGTCGACGCGGCCAGGGCCAGCACCGACCCCACGGACAGGTCGATACCGCCGATGATCAGCACGAAGGTCATGCCGACCGCCAGTACCATCAGGTCCGGGATCTGGTTGGCCAATGTGCTGAAAGTGTTGTACGACCAGAAGTGGCTGCTGAGGAACGAGAACAGCACGATCATCGCCAGCAAGGCGCCGGCCAGGCCCAGGTAGGTGCCCAGGCCATAATAGGAACCGTTGCGGCGCACGGCGGCGCCTTGGCTGTCGAGCGGTGTGGTTTTCATACGTCCATCCTGGGGGCTGCCTCATGCAGCAGAGCGTCACGTTTCTGATAACCGGCAAAGGCTGCCGCCAACAGTTGATCCTGCGTCCAGTGCTCACGGTCGAAGGTGTCGATCAGGCGGCCGGCAGACAGCACGGCGATGCGGTCGCAGATCAACATCAATTCGCGCAGGTCGCTGGACACCACCACCAGGGCCTTGCCTTGGCGTGCCAGCTCGGCCAGCAGGCCATAAATGTCGAACTTGGCACCGACATCGATGCCCCGGGTGGGCTCGTCGAACAGCAGCACCTGGCAGTCGCGCTCCAGCCAACGGCCGATCACGACCTTCTGCTGATTGCCACCAGACAGCTCGCCAACCACCTGTTGCGCACCAGCGCTGCGAATACGCATGGCCTGGATCTGGCGCTCGGCCAAGGCCCTTTCCGCCTCGCCGTCGAGCACGCCGGCCCGTGACACGGCGCCAAGGTTGCCCAAGGCAATGTTGGCGCTGATCGACTGGCTCAGCAGCAGGCCCTCGCCTTTGCGGTCTTCGGTGATCAAGGCTATACCTGCGCGCACGGCCGCCTTGGGCGAATCGATGGTCACCGGCTGCGGTGGCTGGCCCAATGCGATGCTGCCGCTGTCAGCACGGTCGGCGCCGTAGATCAGGCGCAACAACTCGGTGCGGCCCGCGCCGATCAGGCCGGAGATGCCGAATATCTCCCCCGCCCTGACCTCGAAAGATACCTCGCGCACCTTGTCGCTGCGGGTAAGCCGCTCGACCTTGAGCAAGGGTGCGCCAAGCTGCCGCCGGCCCAGGTCGATGTGTTCGCCCAGTTCGCGGCCCACCATGAGGTTGACCAGTTCGGCGCTGCTGTAGCGCTGGATGGGCTCGTCACACACCTGCCTGCCGTCGCGCAGTACGACGATCCGCTGGGCGACGCGCTGCAGTTCTTCCAGGCGGTGCGAGATGTACACGATGGCCACCCCGCGCGCGCGCAGGCGGTCGATCTGGGTGAACAGCAGCTCCACCTCACGCGCGGTCAGCATCGCGGTAGGTTCGTCGAAGATCAGCACGTGGCAGTCGCCGATCAGGTTACGGGCGATTTCGACCATTTGCTGGTGGCCGATACCCAGTTCGCCGACTGGGGTATCCGGGTCGATGGCATCGAGCCCGACCCTGGCCATGGCCGCCGTGGCCAACTGGCGCAGGCGTTTGTGGTTGATCCAGCCAAAACGGCTGGGCAGGTTGTCGAGAAACAGGTTTTCCGCCACGGTCAAGGTTGGCAGCAGGTTCAGTTCCTGCATGACCATGCGCACGCCAAGGCGCTCGGCCTCGCTGCGGCTGGCGGGGGCATAGGCCTGGCCGCGGTAGGTCATGTGCCCGGTGGTGGGGGTTTCCAGGCCGCTGATCAACTTGGACAGCGTGCTCTTGCCCGCACCGTTCTCGCCGGTCAGGGCCAGCACTTCGCCGGCCCGCAGGTTCAGGCTGACCTCGCCCAGAACCGGCTGGGCATAGGTCTTGCCAAGGCCGCTGGCAGCGAGCACCACTTCATTGGCCGATGCAGGCATGGCCGGTTCTCCTGGCAGGGTCGGGGCTACTTGGTAACGAGCTTGACTGGGGTCTGGATGACGTTGTCGGCATCCACGTCAGGCTTTTCGCCCTTGACCATTTTCAATGCGGCTTGAATACCGAATACGGCTTGCTGGCTGGCGGCCTGGTCAAGGGTGGCGAGCACGCGGCCATCGGCCAGCATCGGCTTGATGGCGTTGATATTGTCATAGCCGACCACTTGCACCTGGCCCGCCTTGCCGGCGGCACGCACAGCCGAAACCGCACCCAGCGCCATGCTGTCGTTACCGGCCAGCAGGGCCTTCAGGTCGGGGTATTCGTTGAGCATGGAAGCGGCGACGGCGTTGCCTTTGTCGATCTCCCAGTTACCGCTTTGGACCGAGACGATGTTCATCTTGGCGGCTTCCATGGCGTCCTTGAAGCCTGCGGTGCGCTGCTGGGCGTTGGTGGTGGTTGGCACCCCTTCGATGATGCCCACCTGGTCACCGGCCTTGAGCTTCTGTTGGGCCAGGTACTCGCCCACCATACGCGCGCCTTTGCGGTTGTCAGGGCCGACGAAGGGCACGCTGATGCCTTTGCTCTTGAGCAGCTCTGGGTCCAGGCGGTTATCGATGTTGATCACCACCACGCCTTTGTCCATGGCTTTCTTAACCGCTGATACCAGCGCCTTGGAATCGGCCGGGGCGATCACCAGCGCCTTGGCGCCGGCGTTGACCATTTGCTCGACGATGCGGATCTGTTCGCCAGTGTCGGTTTCGTTCTTGATGCCGTTGGCAATCAAATCGAACTCAGCGGCGTGGCTTTTCTGGTAGTCCTTGGCACCGTCTTCCATGGTGCGGAAGAACTCGTTGGCCAGCGATTTCATGACCAGGGCGACCTTGGGCTTGTCTTCGGCGTGGGCGGCAGAAAACGGCAAGGCAAGGGAGAGTGAGGAAACGACAGCGAGGGCCAGCAGACGACCGGGGAACGGCAGTTTCATGGACGATGACTCCGAATCTTGTTTTTTTATCGGATCGCAAACGTTTGCGGTACGTAACTATGGAAACAGTACCAGGGTTTGTCAAATCCGTTTTTCAGGTCAGCGGCCGAAACCGTTGGCGCTGATTATCCAGAATCTTTCCGCAAAACCGAACACCTTTTCCTACGCCTGTTCGGATTCTCGAATGGAACACTACCCCCGCAACGCACCCTGGTTCGCGCCGGGCTGCACTGCACCTGCTCCAACCTGCACTGCGGCCGTGGTTTCGGGGCTGCTGCGCACAGCACTGCAACACAAAGCGGTGCCTGCACCACTGCGCGCGCAAGCTGGTATGAAAGATGCCTTGCAAGCTGCGCGATTCAAAAACCATCTCATTTGGAAGAGAGCACAAGAACGATGAATGCCGCACTGAAAACCTTTGCCCCCAGCGCCCTCGCCCTGCTGCTGGTCCTGCCCACCGCCGCCTCGGCCAAGGAAGCCGAAACCCGGCAGAAACTGGCCAACGTGGTCATCCTCGCCACCGGTGGCACCATCGCCGGCGCTGGCGCCAGCGCCGCCAACAGCGCCACCTACCAGGCTGCCAAGCTGGGGGTGGACAAGCTGATCGCCGGCGTGCCGGAGCTCGCCGACATCGCCAATGTGCGCGGCGAGCAGGTGATGCAGATCGCCTCGGAAAGCATCAGCAACGATGACCTGCTGAAGCTGGCCAAACGCGTCGCCGAACTGGCCGACAGCAAGGATGTGGACGGTATCGTCATCACCCATGGTACCGACACCCTGGAAGAAACCGCCTACTTCCTCAACCTGGTCGAGAAGACCGACAAGCCAATCGTGGTAGTCGGCTCGATGCGCCCGGGCACCGCCATGTCCGCCGACGGCATGCTCAACCTCTACAACGCAGTGGCCGTGGCCGGCGACCAGCAGTCGCGAGGCAAGGGCGTGCTGGTGACCATGAACGACGAGATCCAGTCTGGCCGTGACGTGAGCAAGGCCGTCAACATCAAGACTGAAGCGTTCAAGAGCGCCTGGGGGCCAATGGGCATGGTCGTGGAAGGCAAGTCGTACTGGTTCCGCCTGCCGGCCAAGCGTCACACGGTCAACTCCGAGTTCGACATCAAACAGATCAGCAGCCTGCCGCAGGTGGACATTGCCTATGGCTATGGCAACGTGACCGACACCGCCTACAAAGCGTTGGCGCAACATGGCGCCAAGGCGCTGATCCACGCCGGTACCGGCAATGGCTCGGTGTCTTCACGGGTAGTGCCGGCGCTGCAGGAACTGCGCAAGGAGGGTGTGCAGATCATTCGCTCGTCGCACGTCAACCAGGGTGGCCTCGTGCTGCGTAACGCCGAACAGCCAGATGACAAGAACGACTGGGTGGTGGCACACGACCTGAACCCGCAGAAGGCGCGGATTCTGGCCATGGTGGCGATGACCAAGACCCAGGACAGCAAGGAGCTGCAGCGGATCTTCTGGGAGTACTGATACCCCAGCAACCTCAGCAGCCACAGGCTGCTGAGGCCCGCTTCACGGTTGCCTAGAGGGCCATGACCATTTCGTGCCAGGCCATGCCGCCGTGGTCGGAGGGCGAAGGCCGAACGTACTGGTAGCCCATCTTGCGGTACAGCTCGACATGCTGCTCCTTGCACATCAGGTGAATGGTCTGCTTGCCTTGCGCCTTGGTCCGCGCAATGAATTCGTCCATCAGCCGCTTGGCGTAGCCTTTGCCCTGGTGCGCGGGGTCCACCACCACCGACATGATCACCACATTGGCTGCCAGCGGGTCATGCCCGACCAACTCTTTGAACGCCTCGTCAGCCATCACCACGGCATGGGCACAGCCGCTGTTGATGAACCCCACGATGCCGCCCTGCTCTTCGAGCAACAGGAAGCCTTGTGGGTACTGGCTGATACGGGTGCGGATCTTTTCCAGGGTGGCCGCCTCGTCGCCCTCGTAGGCACTCACCTCAATCTGGTAGCAGCGCTCGGCGTCGGTCATGACGGGCTGGCGGAATTGCAGGTTGCTCATGGGCAGGCTCCGGGTAACAAAATGGCAAGCCGGCCATTCTAAACCGCTGGCTGGCATGCGCGCAGCCGTTGCAAGGCACTTTGGCCACAGCGCTCTGCCACCGCGAAGCAGTACGGCTCAACCGTACAGGTAGTCGATATCCTTGTAGGCCAGCGGCGGCACCTGGCCCATCAGGAAGTCACGCAGTTTGTGCATCTGCCGCGCCTTGGGGCTGGCCTTGAGCCAGGTCATGTAGTACCCGTCGCCGGTGGCCACGGCATGCTTGAATGGCGTAACCAGGCGCCCGGCCGCCAGGTCGGCACTGGCCAGTACCAGGTCGACGACCGAAATGCCCAGGCCCTGCTGGGCAGCCGAAATGCCTTGGTCCAGCGTGTCGAATACCTGCCCCTGGTCGATACTGATGTGCAGCGCGTCCATCCGCGCCAACCAGCGCCGCCAGTCGCGCCGGTCAGGGGAAGGGTGCAGGAACTCGCACTGCGGCAGGTCGCTGAGGGCTGGCTGCGCTTGCGCCATGTAATCGGGGTGGCATACCGGTATCAGCCACTCGTCGAACAGCTTGAAGCTGTCGATGTCGGCAGGGAAGCGCCCGCTGGCCAGAAGAATGGCGCAGTCGTAGGGCTCGGAATAGAAGTCGACGCTGTCGATGTCCATCCACACGCTCGACAGCTGCACACTGCAGTGGTCTTCGTGCTTCTTGAACGCATCCAGCGCCCGCAACAGCCAGCGTACGGTCAGCGTGGAAGGCGCCTTCAGGCGCAAGCCATAACGGTCCTGGCGCAACAACGCGCAGGCATTTTCGATGATCTTGAAGCCCACTTTCAGTTCCTGGGCCAGCACACGGCCATGCTCGGTCAGGCTCAGCTTGGGCCCACGGCGCTCGAACAGGTCGCAACCAAACATGGCTTCGAGGGTCTTGATGTGGTGGCTGACTGCACCCTGGGTCAAGGCAAGCTCCTCGGCCGCACGGGTGAAGGAGCCATAGCGTGACGCCACCTCGAAGGCACGCAATGCGTGCAGGGCCTGGATGCGTTCCGACATGGCGATATCCCGAGCATGAGTGAGACTAATAGTAGGTCATAGTTCCACGCGTTTTACAACGTGAAGTGCGTCTCGGAAAATGCAGGTAAAAAACAAATATAACCAAGATCCTGCCTGCATATGACTGGAACGTTCATTTAAATTCACGCCTGGGGAAATCATGTTTACGGGATATGGAAATTGCTATCGCCTGGATGCGCTAGAGCTCGCCGCTGAACATGGTCATGACATGCAACACTGGACGTACACCACCGTAGAACAATTTCGCACCATTCTCGCCAACCCCGAATTTCCGTGCCTGTTCGGCCGCAAGGCGGTAAACGGCGAAACCTGTTACATCCTGTTCGCACGCGCCGAGCAACTGGCGGATGATATCGCACAGGGCCTGGCCGATTATGTGCGCCTCATCGCACCTGTCACACCCCGGCAGCGCATCGGCAGCCCACTGGTGGTGTTTCTGCAGACGGCAGCCGACAGCAGCCTGAGCGAACAGCAGGCGCTGGCCTGGAAGGTGCTGCGCGGGGTGCATGCGCGCGACCCCCACCCCTGGCCACAGGGCATACCGACCGACCCCGCCGATACCGGCTGGTCGTTCTGCTACGCCGGCATGCCGCTGTTCATCAACATGAACTTCCCCGGCCACCAGCGCATGAAAAGCCGCAACCTGGGCCAGCACATCACCTTCGTCATCAACCCCCGGGAAAACTTCGACGAAGTGGCCGACACCAGCAGCGAAAGCGGCCGGCGCATCCGCGCGCGCATCCGCGAGCGGGTACACCACTACAACGATGGCGTCGTGCCCAACACCCTTGGCGCTTTTGGCGATGCCGACAACTACGAATGGAAGCAGTACCAGCTGCAGGAGGCAGGTTCGCTGAACCCGTCGCGCTGCCCGTTTCATACCCACACCGCACACCAGCCGACACCCGACATACTGATCGAGAACTGACCGTGAATACCGCACTCACCGCCACTTATGCCCTCACCGTCCTGCTGCTGATCGCCACGCCCGGCCCAGTGGTGGCACTGATCGTCAACACTGCGGCCGCTTCGGGCTCGCGCAAGGCCATGTTCACCGCCGTCGGCACCAACTGGGCGTCCCTGGTGCTGATTGGCGCAGCCGCCTGGATCATCCTCACCAGCGCGGCCATCGACAAGACCTGGCTCAACATCATGAGCCTGCTGGGCTGCCTGTTCATCGGCCACATTGCCGTGGGTACCCTGCGCGAGGCGCTGCAGGCGCCGGCTGCTGCGGCCTCGAACGTGGCCCCGGACGAGGCGGCCAAGCCCGGCCGTGGCGGGCTGCTGCAAGGGTTCATGGTGGGCATTTCCAACCCGAAGGACATCATCTTCTTCATCGCCTTCTTCCCGCAGTTCATCCAGATCACCGAGTCGTTCGGCAAAAGCATGGTGGTCCTGTCGCTGCTCTGGGTGGCCATCGACTTCGCCGTGCTCAGCCTGTACATCTTCGCCATCGGCAAGATCGCCTCGCAGCGTAGTAACCGGGTCATCAGCCTGGCGTCCGGCGTGGCGCTGCTGCTGATCGCCGCAGGCGGCCTGCTGTACAACCTGAAAGAACTGGCGGCCTGAAACTGCTGTGCACCCTACGGCGCCATTGAAGGAGCATTCATGAACACCACCCGCACCAGCCCGACTCCTTCGCCGCTGCCACAGGACTACCAGCGCTTTCTGCTGCGCGGCAGCCGCCGTGCGCCACACACCGTGCATGTGCACGAAACCGGCTACCGCTCCGGCACCATCAACACCGATGCCCTGGGCCTGCGCTACAGCCATTGCGCCGGCAAGCGCTTTTCTGCGGGCGAGCGTGGCGGGGCTTCGCGCATCAACTTGCTGGTGGGTGGCTCGACAGCCCTGGGCATCGGCGCCAGCTCCGACGAGCACACCGTGGCTTCGCACCTGTCGATGCTCACTGGCGAAGTCTGGCTGAGCCTGGCCGGCTGCGGGCTCAATGCCAGCCAGGAGCTGCTGTTGTTCCTGACCCACCAGCATCGCCTGGGCCAGCTCGGCCACGTGGTCGTACTCAGCGGCCTGAACAGCCTGGCCCACGAAGCCTTGTGCGAAGTGCTCGCCAGCCCCGCAGCGGCCCATGGCAAGGCTTACCAGGACTTTCTAAACAGCTTCAGCGAAGGCCTGCAGCCTGCCACCGCCGCCCGCCGGCAATCGTTGTGGCGGCGCATTGGTCAAGCCTTGGCGCCGCCGCCAGCCGAAGCCGTGGGCAGTTGGCCGCTATCCGCCCCGGAGAAGCGCCTGGCCCGCGCCGCCGACACCATTGGCCGCACGCTGCGGCAGTGGGACCGGTTGCTGGCCGACAGCCATGCCACCCTGACCTTCATCCTGCAGCCGTTGCTGCCCTGGTGCCGGGAAACCCTGCCTGCCGGTGAACAGGCCATGTTGGCGGCACTGGAGCAGCAGCCGGGCAACTTCGACCGGCTGCTCGAAGGCGCGTTCGACAGCCAACTGCACTCGGCGTTTTTCCGCCGCATCAAAAGCCAGGCCGATCCGGTCCCCTGCTACGACATGAACGGCATGCTCAGCAGCTCGCCCGTGTTCGGGGCAGATTTGTTCATCGATCGCCTGCACCTGAACGACCTGGGCAACAATGCCTTGGCCAAGGTGATCACCGCCAAGCTGGGCCTGGCCCAGGAAAAACACGCCCAACGTAATGTCACCCCTATCAGACTCGTCTGACATTTGCACAGCGGCCTTTCGGCCAGCCCCCTTGGCTGGCTAGAATACGTGGTCGTTCCGATTTCCCCGAGGCGCAATGCTTGACCGCCATGACCGTCGAAACCGTGCACTCTTACCTGGCCGCCCATGGGGTTCACCTGTGAGCCTGGCCATGCGCCTGCCCGCGCTGCTGGTTGCGTTACTGCCGCTGGCTGCCCAGGCGCTGGAGGTTAATATCGACCCGCATGCCGACCTGCTCTACCGCCAGGCGTTGCCATTGCTGGAACAGGCCGACAATCAGGAAGAAGGAAGCAGCACCCTGCGCACGTCGCTGGGCGCCGACCCGGAGCTCAGCCGCCAGGGGCAGGCAATGGCTCACACCTTGCCTACAGCGGTGGCCCTGTTGAAAAAGTCGGTCGAGCTGGGCCACCCGGTCGCCCAGTACCGGTTGGCCCTGTACTACATGACCTACCTTCCCGCGGCGCAGATCCCTGAAGCTGCCTGCCCGTTGCTCGAAGCCAGCCTCAAGCAGGGCTTTGCCGCACCCGCACCGGCCATCGCCACCTGGTGCCAGCCCTACAATGCCAGTAGCGATTACCGCACAGCCCTGGAGGCCATCCCCAGCATGGCCACCGTGTACGCCCCCTATTACCCGCAGCCTGCCACTCACCTGGCCTGCCGACGCAACCAGCCACAAGGCCTGGAAATGCTGTGGGGGCGCCAGCGTGACTACCAGGCCGAGGTGTACCGCCTGCTCAGCGAACTGGACCCACAGCACCGGTTGAGCCTGCTGCAGAAGGCGGTCGACATCAATGGCTGCGTGACAGCGCAGCAACACCTGACCCGGCACCCCTAGCCGGTGCCCGGGGGCATTACGGGCGCCCATGCCAAAAGCGCTGTCGACCAGCAAGATCGTTCAAGCCAACCCCCTGCCCGTCTGGCATGCTGGCCTGCCCTGTAAACGCATTGCAGACACCATGCCCACCATTGCTCGCCAAGCCTTTCTCCACGGCGCCATCGCCATCCTGCCGCTGTCCCTTGCCGTCGCCCCTTGGGGCCTGCTCGCCGGGTCGATGGCCATCGAGGCCAACCTAAGCCCTTGGCAGGGCCAAGGGCTGTCGGCCATCGTCTTTGCCGGCGCCGCGCAACTGGTGGCCATCGGCATGCTCAAGGGCGGCGCCAACCTGGCATCGATACTGCTGACCACTTTGCTGTTGACCTCACAGCACCTGCTGTATGGCCTGTCGATGCGCCCAGTGCTGTCCAACCAGCCGCTGCGCTGGCGGCTGGGCCTGGGCTTTCTGTTGACCGACGAATTCTTCGCCCTGACCAGCCAGTACGACCAGCAGCAGTTCAACCGCTGGTACGCGTTAGGGGTGGGCCTGACCTTCTACGTTGCCTGGAACCTGTTCACCCTGGCCGGTATCCTGCTGGGCCAGAGCATTCCACACCTGGACCAGTACGGGCTGGACTTTTCCATCGTCGCCACCTTCGTGGCCTTGATCGCGCCACTGGTGCGCAACCTCGCCACGCTGGCGTGCGTAGCCGTGTCGCTGGTCTGCTCGGTACTGTTCAGCTACTGGCACTGGGAGACCGCCCTGGTTGCCGCCGGGCTGCTGGGCATGAGCGCCGGTTTCATCTGCCAGAAATTTGCCGGAGCACGCACATGACCTGGGTGCTGATTTTTGCCATGGGGGCCATCGTGTTTCTCAACCGCTACGCGTTTCTGGAACCACGCCTGCCCTTACGGCTTAGCTCCAACGCGCGGCAATTTCTGGGCTTTGCCGTGCCGGGCATGCTCACGGCCATCTGCGGCCCCATCATTTTCCTGCCCGAGCACCAGCTCGAATTGAGCCTGCTCAACCCCTACCTGCTGGGCTCACTGGCGGCCATCACCTTGGTGCTGTTGACCCGCAGCGTAGTGCTGAGCATGCTGGTGAGCATGTTGATCTTTTTCCTCTTGCGCAGTTGGCTGGCATGAGCGGGGCACTGCGCGAGCAGACACACCTTTGGCAGGCGCCAGCGCTGGGCGACGTCGAGATGCTGCACGCGCGTTACGTTCAGCAGCGCTTCGCCCCGCACGTTCACGAGGGCTATGTGTTCACCGTGATCGAGTCCGGCGCCCAGCGTTTCTGGCACCGCGGCAGCGAGCACCTGGCACCGGTCGGCAGCATGGTGCTGATCAATCCGGACGAACTGCACACCGGCGCCACCGCTCACGAAGCAGGTTGGCGCTATCGCGGTTTCTACCCCGACCATGAACGGGTCACAGGGGTGCTCGAGGAACTGGAGCTGGGGCGTCACGGCATGCCCAGCTTCAAGGCCAGCGTGATCCAAGACCCGGCGCTGGCCGTTGCATTCAGCCAACTGCACCAGTTGTCCGAAGCCGGTGCCAGCGCCCTGCAGCAACAGACGGCCTGGCGCCAGGCGGTGCTGGCGCTGGTGCAGCGCCATGGGCAATGCGCGGCGCCTTCGCCCCCCGGCCAAGAGCCCCTGGCAGTGGCCCGCGCGCGCGAACTGCTGGAAAGCCGGCTGGCCGACCCGCCTTCGCTGGAGGCGCTGGCGGCGGCGGTCAACCTGTCGCCATTTCACTTCGCCCGGGTGTTTCGCCAGGCTACCGGCCTGCCGCCGCATGCCTGGCTCAAACAGCGGCGCCTGGCCCGTGCACGGGAAATGCTGAAAAACGGCCTGGTGGCGTCGCAGGTCGCGTTCGACCTGGGCTTTGCCGACCAGAGCCACCTGAGCCGGCAGTTCAAGCAGGCCTACGGCGTGCCGCCGGGCGTCTATCGCAGCGCCTGCCGGCCGGGCTGAGCTGTGGCACCTCGCCACAGGCAGGCCGCCTAGCCACTGCTACACTAACAGGGCTGAACGGAGGATCCTGCCATGTCCCAAAGAGAGCTCACCACCCTACTGTCGCTGATGAACCAGCGCCAGGCCTGCCTGAGTAGCGCGTGCAAGGAGATTGCCGACTGGATCGACCGGCAGGGCGATGTGCCCGCCGCAGGCAAGATTCGCGCGAGTTTACGGGCGCTGGAAGCCGACGAGGCGCAAGTCCGCAAGACCTTGACCTCGCTGACCCTCGACCGGCCACTGCCCAAGTTTCGCAGTTGACCGGCGCGCCAAGGCTACCTTGCTGAAACCTGTCAGTGCTGCATGTGCATGTGGTCGTGGCCGCCGCCCGCCTCGGCGGTGAGCGCGCGCACTTCAGCCTGCACTTCCACGGTTTCCTTGGCGCCTTTGGCGTCTTCGATGGTCAGGCTCAGCGGTACTTTCTCGCCTTCCTTGATCTGGCCGTTCAGGCCCATCAGCATCACATGCAGGCCATTTGGGTCCAGCGTAACGGCTTTGCCCGCGGGTAGCTCGACAGCCTTCACCTCACGCATGCCCATCACATCGCCGTTCATGGTCATTTCGTGCACCTGAACGGTCTTGGCAACTGGCGACGCCACGCTCACCAGCTTGCTGTC
>NZ_BCBD01000043.1:0-35402 GCF_001320345.1 Pseudomonas sp. NBRC 111127
GGGCGGGCCTCTGGGGCGAGGGCTGGAAACAAAAAAGGCCCACCTTGCGGTGAGCCTTTTGAGTACTGCGTATGGTGCGGCACCAGACGAACGGTTTCTTGCTGCAAGGGCAAGGAATTCGCGGGCCTGGAATTTGATGGATTTTTAAGCGTACCCCAAAGTGTCGCTATAAATAAATCAGCTAGTTATGGCGTTTGCTGGAATCGAATCGGGGGGCGGCGCGCCATTGACGGTGAGCATCACGACGGCAAGGCAAAGGATGTTCTGCCTGTCAGTAGCACTTCGGTGAACAAAGGAGGGTCCTTGGGGGTGATTCAAGGATGTCGTCAGTCATCGTATTCACTGCTGACCTAGCATGCCAAGGACGGGCAGTCCGGCAAGGCAAACCGCTACGCGAACCCTGCCGCCCCAACCTCAAGCCCTGGCGTGCTCTTGTCAGCAGCTAACACGGTGAGCGACAATTACAGTCTATGCTCACTAAACAAACGAGAATGTCGCGCTATCGCGTTCCCTTCAAAAGCATTTGTTTCGCAGCTCTTCCAGTTCGGTCTGAGCAGATATGACAGCGCAACAGAGTATAAGTTACGACTCACATTTCAAAGCCTTTTTTCTGCAAATATTTGATCAGCTCAGAAATGCGAATAAATGTGTTTTTGCCATTGGGGTTACCTTCGGCGCCTTTAGCTGCCACACCAACAACGTGATAACTAGAGTTGATAACAGGGCCACCGCTATTTCCGGCATACAAGGTTTTGTCGACCTCACTGTGTTGAATTTCATACAGTGGATACTTGTTAGTGACACGGCATTTTAAGATGCCCACGTGGCTACCGGTCTTATGGTTGGGGAAACCAAGGACAGCAACGCGCTCACCAATATTAGGCTCTCGCGTTACCTCAAGTGTAAAGTGTTCGAGTCCGGTTGGAGCTTCTTTTATGCTGAGCACTGCAAGGTCGAGTTTCTCGCATCGGATTATGACGTTGGCCTCATACAAGCCTTCGCCTTCACCTACTCGGTAAACGCAACATTGGTTGAATTCATGGCGCTTATTATCTTTGTCACGGTAAGTGAGGTTGTGTTCGCACGTGACGAGTAAGCCGCCTTGAATCATGAAGGCAGTACCTTGGATTTGCTCCAGCTTGCCATTTATATTTTCTGATACCTCGGTGACCCAACACTTGCTCTTGATGAATTCACCGACTTTGAAGTTGTCCGAGTCTTCAGTTGTCGTAATAGGAGTGTTGGGTACCTTGGACTTGATGGGTAGCATGTTGTAACGCTGTGCAAGCCTTCGATAGACTTCCGAGTCTTCACCAACAACTTGCTTTATGTACAATAAGCGACCTTGAAGATGTGACTCGAGAATGCCAGAGCTGTTTGGGTTCTTCTTTTTGTAAATCGCATTAGCCGCTTCTTCCCCATTTTTTTCAATGGAGTGTATAAGCGCAGCAGTTTTTCTGACATAGGTACGAGGAACATTAGGCTTTTGATTGGTAACCAAACCTGTAACGATACGTCTCTCGCTCGGCCCTTGCAGTCTAACTTTTGTGAGATTGATAGTGAATCCATGTTGTCGAACTATCGTCTCAAGTTCCTGGCCTACTTTGCTGTAATAATGGTTCGGTTTGCCATTAGAGAGGCTGTATTCAACTACATTTTGCGGAAGAAATTCTGCAGGACTGTAGAATGAAAATGTTATGTCGTCGGCGTAGCGAGTATAGACAGCTCTATTCCGCTTAGCTAGCGAATACAGATCGCGGTCAAGGCTGGCACATAGCATGTTCGAAAGTATTGGAGAGCTAGGTGCCCCTTGAGGGAGAATGCCATTGACAGTTGCAAGGTGAGCAATAACAGACGCCGTCTCGGCTGATAGCGAGTAGGGCTCAGAAATTAACATTCCGCGAATGCGGCGGAAGGTAATAGTGCCGAAAAAATTTTCTAAATCAATATTGAAAACATATTTCTTTCGGCAATGTGGATATGCGTTTGCAACAATGGAGCTACCTTCGCGGAACGCCTTTACGGGCTCGCGAGGCGTGTAAATTTTATTAAGCAGAGTGGCAAGTCTGGCCTGAAGAGTTTTTAGCTTCTCAGATGGCGCCAGAATTCTACGTTTGCCTCCACTCTTTTTTGGAATGTCGAAGGCCAAATAATGGCGGTGCATGTCCCCGGTGTAGTACAGGCGTTTGATTTTTCCGTAATCAGTGCCTAGCAGCTGTGCTAACTCTCCTGGTGTAGTCGACGAGCTTAGCTGGAAAAGGCTGAGAAAAAAGCCTCCATTCATATTTCACCCTATTCCTTTGAGCGTAACGTCTCAGAGTCGCTGAGTGCCGTTGCTTGTGGCTTTTTTGAATCGGGTCGCATTTGAACAACCCTATTTAATACCTGAATGGAGGCAAAGCGACAGTACGTCAAAAACGCAGCAACGGCAAGTGGTGAGCGATGATTCGGGTGACTGCCGCAGTTGGGGGGAGCAAAAGGGGTGGGGCCAAAAGGGATGGGGGGGGCGGGATTCAGTAGCGTAGGATGATCCAGACCACGACGGCCAGCATCGATCCCGCTACCTCCGGCATTGCTGGAAGGCAGGCAGGGAATGGTGACAAAAAGGTTATAAAACAAAAAAGGCCAACCGTATGGTGAGCCTAAGTAGTTGATTTATATGGTGCGGCACCAGACGAACGGTTGTAGGTGGTGAGGTCACGATTTTCGCGGGTCTGGACCCGAGATCACCGGTTGCGAAAACTAGCCAAGGACGTGAACAAAATGCCTCGAAGCAGCCGTTACAGGCGATCGCTGTCGACCCATAACTGCCCTTCGCGGATGAGAGCTATCGGTCAGAAGCAGCCAGTCAAAAGCCTCTAGGAAAGCACTTGCGATTCTCCCCGTAGCTGTGGCCTCAACTCAGATGGGGGACTCTCAATTCGTGCGAACGCCGCCTGCAATGCTAAAAGCGAGGGTATGGACTTACAATCACCATGTAACTGTGTTCATACATGTCAGCACGTAAATCAGGGCTATACATACAGCGCGCTCCTAAGTGGGGTCACGCTGTATGTCTTCCTGGGTATATGAAATTGGTTTGATGGCTTCGATAAGTTAAGGTTTCTTACCAAATCTTGAAAGTATCTCCTCGGCTCGCAGGCAGCCAAGTGGAGATATCTTGCAGCGCTTGTCATCTGTATAGTCAATTAGGCGCTCTTTTTTCAGGGAAGCCAGTATTTTATTGAACGCGGATTTGTTTTGATATTCCATGGACTTCTGGATTTCAGAGTCGACTCTGTTGTCTTTTTTATAAAGGGCCAAAAGTATTTTGTCGGGGGTTTTAAGCTTGGAATCTAAGATCATGAAGGTTTCGCCATCATCCCAGATAGCTTCAACTTGCCTTTCTATAACCTGGTGGATCAGAGCACTGGCATCCTCAGGTGATAGGGTGGAACAGAGTCTTACTAGTTCTGCCATGACCCATTTGGCGGCGTATAATATATAGGTGGCATCCAATTCGTTTGGCGAAACTTCACCGATATGGCCAACCCCTCTTTTATTACGTATGCAGTACACGCTAAACAGGGTCCTCGGGATGAGAATTTTGTAAGACTCATGCCCCTTGGCGTTCTCAAACTTGCTAAGCACACCTTGATTAAAGGACCCGAAGCTCGTTGATAGAGGGGTATGATCCCCTAAAAGCTTGTGCTCAATGATTCGCAGCACGACTTCGGCAAAATGCCCAGCATCTAGTTCACTACTTTTCCAATTGGAAATTTGATAGTTTCTTTCGATGCCCTTATAAGAGTCCAGTAGTTTCTCTACAAGCTCTAGTGGGTGTTCTTTCGATAGAATGTCTTTAATTGGCATTCGCTTCGATTTCACTAATTAGTGCAAGTCCTGCTTTTTTCCAGCCAAGGTCAATTTGAAGGTTTTTTTTCCTCCCTTAACCCCGCCGATGATGAAAATGGTCTTATCAGTAAAAGCCTTTAAAAAGTTCGGGGCGTCGAGGATGCCGTGATTCATGCAGATATCACGAACCTCATCTGCAGGAAATGTTTTTTGACCTCGGATGCTGCAAGCATATCCGTATATCAGCCCGACATTCTTCATTTGGTGCCGTTTATTATCACCCGGCACAGTTGCGATAATTTTAACCTCGTCTCCGAACGTGTCAAAAGTGTTCGGGTACGCTTCAAGCCCGCCCTGCTGCTGCTCGGAAGGGGCCGATATCGAAGCGGTGATCGTCTCAGTGGTAATTACGTCTGTTACCGTGAGGGTAGGCGTCGCCGAAGATGGAGTTGTAGGCTGATGCTCTATAAAGAATGCTATTACATCTTTCATCTGAGCGATTTGCTCGCTTACGAACGATTCTGGACCTTCTATCTCAATAGTCCGCTCAGCTGCTGAAAACTTGAATCGACTACGTTCGTCCATACGCCCCTCTCTATCAAGAAATGCTCTAGCGTCGATGTGCCAGTACGATCATCGAACCCTATTGCAAAGGCAGCGAGTTGTCCAGTCATCGATGTGCTATCGATCGAAAAGAGGTAGGCCTCCCGGGCTTTAACCGTGAACCAATCAGTTTTGGGGCGTGCACTAGCCGGACACTTACCTGACTAGGAACGCTGGCCAACCTCAGCCGTTATATTTTTTATCGGACCTCGGTACATCAGACACGGCACAATCAGCTTGCCGATTCAGACTTTGCACCGTTGTGTAAAACATCGTCGAGCGCATTTTTTCTGCCGAATCAACGGCTTGTAGATCACATTGAAGTGTTGCTGCCGCAATCCTTGAGGCGCTCATCAAGGAGACTGGATGGTCACAGGCCCTCTGGCACAATGTCCCAGGCTAGGCTGCCGTGCTGGCTCACCACGCTGCCTACGTGCGAATTTCCAAACACTGATTCAGCCTATATCTGGCAGGAAGCCGGGGGGCCGCATGCGGGTCGCTGCGAGTGTTAGCCATTGATGCTGTCTATCCCAAGGCAGCACCATCCCGGTCAACGTATGCTAAGCGCCATTTCGGACCATTGAGCTTCGATGCCTTTAGAGGAAGCCCCACCCAAAGGCGTCTGGTTTCATAGGGGTTAAATATCCTATGTGCGTATTGACTTTTATATCCTCGCCTTTGAATTCAGTTTTATTAACTTTGTCGTGTATCTCAAGACTTCTGCCCTTTAAGACCCAGATAGGCTTGATGTTTTTCGGCGTTCGATTATTTTTTTCGTATAGTTTTCTGACGTATGCTTCCAATCCCCCCTCGTATTGTTCAACCAACATTATTATCTTGAGGGTATGGGTATGGAAAGTGGTAGATTGAATGGAGCTTCCCGCGAGATTTTGCATCCCTCCACCAGGTCCGCCTATGAAATACCCGCCAGAAGGGGAATTTTTTTTTGCATAGGCGGACACGGCCAGCTCATATTCCGACGTCAAAGAATCTGGCCGATTCTCTTCAAATATTGCGTGAGGGAACACGCCGATGATATCTACACGCGAGTGGAAAATTTTTGCGATGACTAGATCGTCAGTTCTATTAGGATAAGGCTCCAGATGGAGATGATGATAGCCCTCACATATATGCATATGGTCCCTGGACCGCATAAAATCTTTATCTTCTTTGAAGGCCTCTACGTCGAGGGCTCCGTAATGGGCCTTTCGAGACAAGTATCCATTGACGTCGTGGCCGGTTTCTATCAGATTTATCAGGCTCCTTATTTTTTCTCTATTCCTTATGTAGGGTCGCATATTCCTGATACGGCTAGGGAGATCAACTTTTCTTGGTCTTACTTCTATCAGGCGATGGTGCCAGAAGTCGTGCATGTGAAGCAGCATATCCACCCCAAGGCTTAGAAGAAATTCTTTACTTTCTTTATTGTTGGGAACGTAGGGGATAGCCTTAACGAGATCGTTTTTAAAACGCTGAACTGTCTGAATCTCATCAAGATTAACCCGCTTTTCGGGCGTTGAGGGTGCGCTCATTACATAGTCCTCATTAAATTTTTCCCTTCTAGCTCAGCTAGAATATTGTCTTTTTCTGACATTCAAACTGTGGTGGTCGCGCGCCTTTGTGTCCAATTAGCTTTTCTGTAGGGCTGAAGAGACAGCGGTCGGTAGTTTAGGTTTAACTCGCGTCTAGTCTTAACACGATGCAATGGCGGTCATTGCAACCGACTGAGTCCTCAGTTGCTCTTCAGTATGTATTCGCAGTGCTCGACTATAATGTCCAGTTTTATTGCCCACGGCCTTGAAGCAGCCCGTGCCCACTCATTCGGGTCGGCCCAGCCCAATGATTTAATCTTCGCGACCTCATGCAGTGCATGATCATACTCAACTATCGCCATAGAAGCGTTAACCCACTTTATAGATAGGTCCTTCTCAACGTCACGAGACGGCACTACGCCCATCTGTAAGTCATGCAGATACGCCTTTGTAGCTACTACAGCATTCATCACTAGCTGTACGGCTTCGATTTTCTGCTTGACTTTGTGCTCCCTGGCCTTCTTATTTGAATTCCATGCATCAATTAGGTTGGAAAGTGCGCTAATGGCTTCAGGTACCATGTGCTCATCCTTGTCGGCTTTCTGTGGTGTGTGTCGAGAATGTTCGACCTAGCCTACGAAATCGCCAAAATAGTGTCTACTGGCGATTGACGGTTAACCTCATTTTAGTCGGTAGCAGCTTGAGATCTGATTTAGCCTCTTGTAACTGATGGGTCGATAACCGCCTCTCGCGCATGGCTGCTGTGGATCGGTTGCGGTCGGTCGTGAATATCAAAGTCAGACCTTCTTAGCACTTGAAGATCCATGCTCTATCTAAGCGACGAGCCAGCAGTCGCACGGTCAGCAGGTAGTAATATCGAGTTGCCTTGCATCGCCTTGCTAGTCGGTGGTCGAGAAACCAAACAACATGTTTTTTCTTCCAACCCCAAGGTGTTTCTAGCTGCCAGCGTTCAGATATCTCCGCTTGGATGAGCTTTGCTTGCCGTAAATGGCGCTGCTGCGTTGCGTACGATCCCGTCAGCACCGCAGCCAAGAACAGTTCCATATCGAATGGCTTGCTCATACGCGCCCTCCAATGTAGGCCCCGACCACATCGATCCGACCGTGCCCCAACTCATAGCTGATTTGCCTCCGAGCCTCGCGATCAAGGTGCTGATTTAACTGGCAGTATTGGCCGCCGATGATAGGCGCGCGGTGTAGAGTGATTTGCTCATAGCGCTCACATGCATACGCCGCTCGTAGCTCATGGAAGCCTTTGAGCCTGTGTGCATGCAGGACTTCCCGCGCTGGGCGGATGATTTCCTGCAGAACATTCAGATAGCTTTCGTCTGGCGCAATCAGGTTGCGGCTACTCGCAGGCGACACCTGCCGTGCAAACCCAAGTGCGTCTTGAACATGTTGGTTCACCGCAATCCATCGTGGCGCTGAGGCGCCAGCGCGACCGCCTTTGGTGCCATCTTGAATGTTGATCCTGCCTAGGCCTTCAGCCTCAAGGCTCAGCCGTGGCAGGTCAGCCAGGATGGCCTCACGAAGGCGCATGCCGGTGGCTCGCGCCAACAGAACAATCGCTGCGGCCCGATGCTGATGATCGCGACAAAGCGCATCGACGATCTGCTTAACCTGTTCGCGGTCTTGGCCTTGCGGAGCCGATTGGCGAACTCCGGTGCGCTGCATTCCCAACGCCTTGCTCGGACTGGGCAATTTCACACACTGATCACCGCGCAGCGACGCCATGGTCCTGTTAACGCTGGATAGGCGGTTTTGTGCGGTGCTGATGGCGAGGCTACCGCACTCAACCGCATCGCGTAGATACTCCCCATAGTCCGCCAATACCTTCCGATCAATCTGCCGCGCATCATTGATACCTGGCCCTTGTTCGGAGCGGCACCACTTCACGAATGCCTGCCATCGACCACTGTGCGTCTTGACCGTACCGTAGTGGCCACCGCCGAACATGTCTTTCAGCGCCTGCGCCCCTGCATAGCTCAATTGCCTGCCGTAGCCGAAATTACGGCCGTCGCGTCTACCCACCAATGCCATGTCGGTCACCTCATCTACCGTTCTACGATCCTCGCCCCACGTCATCCCGCCAGGAATGTTGAGTGTTATCAGGGATCAAGGCCACTGCGACCTGTGGGGAATGTCCTCAACGCGGGACTGGCGACTCCTTACGTCCGGGAGCAAGGGCATCTCATGATCTGGCCTCCTGAGCACCGTTACCGGTGGGCGGGTGGAGGCTGCATTGGCTGACGAGACCAGTGCCGCGAGATCCTGAGCCATGTGCAAGCAGCAATGCGATGACCGGGGCATGCCTGACTGTCAGTCAGGTGCAGTCCATTCCTTGGTCTGCGGCACCATCATCTACAAGGCTGTTGCTGGTGACATCGGCGTTTGTCACGCCGATTGTCACGAGGAGGAATGCCGCAAAGCCATGTGTGATCAGGGCTGCAGCAGTGTTAGAAGTGCCCGTCTCTTTCCACAGAAAGAGACGGGCACAGGTTGGCGCAAGATTCGGCCAAGCGAATAGGTTGCTGCAGGGCAGCGAGGTACGGTGTATCGAGGCACGAGCGCCATATGTGTAAGAGCATCCATCACATGGGTAGTGACCGGGCGAGCTGCCGGATGCGAATCGCCTTTGGGGAGAACCACCGCGGGAGCGGCGTGACCTTTAAGGTTCGGGTCACCTGGGGTGCTGTCATCGACAGCGTTTGCAACTCCCGGTCTACGCCTGTGGACAATGTTCGTCAAGCAAAGCGATTTCAGGGATTTAGCGCCTGTGGATAAAACTATCCCCCGGTGGGCATCAGTGGTTTTCCACAGACGTACTCTGTGCCAGCAGTTTTTTTCCAAGGTATGGTCCATTCAAACGGGGCGGCTATGCAGCCCCGTTTGAATGGACCCGCGCGGAGGAGCTTCATGGGTGCTGTGGGTAACTTCACAGCGAGTTTGAGGTGGTGGTGCGGCGGGTTACTCGGTCCTCTTGGCACTGCGAAGGCGAGTGACGTTCTCGGCCGTCTGCTTGGCAAACTCATGCGGCGTCACATGGTCGTCGCGGTTCGCCTTTAGAAACCGGCTCCACCAGGTCATGATCATCCGGCGCTCTTCGAGGAACTCGGCCTTGTGGGTATAAGCGGCCCGTACGTTGTTGCGTTCCTTGTGACTCATCTGCCGCTCGATAGCCGTCTCCGACCACAGCCCGGACTCGACCAGCGCACTGCACGCCATAGCTCGGAACCCGTGGCCGCAGATATCCACTTAGGAGTCGTAGTCCATCGCCCCGTATGCCGCATTCACCCGGTTCGCGGAAATCGTTTTCACAGTTTGGCATCCTCTACGAACGCCACATTCAGGCCACCTCAAGTTGCCGAGTTAGAGATCGAACCCGTTTTAGCAGGTAGGACGCAACACGATATTTCAAGCTTAAACCGCGCAACATTTCTATTCCCACCAATAGCAAGCGACTGCGCTAAATTCCCCACCCTCTGGCAACGATGCCGCCCCCAAACTCACTATCTCGCCGTGGGTAGACCATTGAAAAAATTTGCCTTTGTAAGTGCAGCCGCGGAGCGTGAGTACAAAGAACTGCCCAAGGACGTTCAGGACGATTTCGGCAAGGACCTGCGGCGCATTCAGTATGGCCAGGACCCTGTTCGGCCGTTCAAGTCATTGACGGAATCAGTAGGGGCGGGGGCGATCGAGCTCATCATAAACGGCAGCCCGGCATTCCGATGCGTGTATGTGGCCAAATTCGCAGACATGGTCGTTGTGCTGCATTCGTTCGTAAAAACGACCAACAGGTCCGACCGGCACGCGATGCAGGTCGCCCAAGAGCGAATGAAGGAGCTCAAGCACGAGTTGCGCAAAATGGGGTACAGGGTTTAGCTGCCCGGCGCTTGAGTGATCACGATCTGTGGAGATGAACTGCCATCGTTTGTGGGAAGCGTCAGGCTGGTGCGAAAGCCAAGCTTGTCGAGCATGTCCATCATGGCGTCCAGGGTGAATTTCTCGATTTTGCCATTAGCCAACTCGGATACCCGGGACTGGGTTACGTTCAGCCTGGCGGCTGCCTCGTGTTGTTTGAGGCCCATTTTTTTGATGCAGTCGGTGATGAAGATGGAAAGGTCCATTTTCAAGGCCATTTTGCTGGCCGTTTCTGCATTGTGGGTGGCGTGGAAGGGGCTTTCGTGGAATTGAAGCGGCATGGGCTTGCCTCACCAGGGATATCTAAAATTTACGATAAAATCTTAGGTGGGCTCGATGGGCAAGTCAAAGCGTTTGTGTGTGGGGGCTTTTCTTGATGGTCAGAGAATGCGCCACTTGAGATTGCTGGGGATGCTGCGCAGCCCATCGCGAGGCAAGGGTCCTACATTGGTGGGTGGTGGGCACATATCTGCGGCTCGGCACCGCCCGATATACACCGCCCGAAGGAGCGGCCCGCGAACACCGGCGGAGCCGGTGCCAGACGCCGCGTCGCCTGCTTCGCGGGCAAGCCCGCTCCCACAATGAATCGCACAGGCTTTTCAAATTTTGAGAAAGACAGTTGCTCCTGCATCAAGCGAGTTGAGCGGCGTTCTGGGGCGTGGGCTTGAAACAAAAAAGGCCCACCTTGCGGTGAGCCTTTTGAGTACTGCGTATGGTGCCGGCACCAGGAATCGAACCCGGGACCTACTGATTACAAGTCAGTTGCTCTACCATCTGAGCTATACCGGCAATGGGGCGTCATTATAGCGATCGGTTGGCGCCTGTAAACCACTTCGTTGCGATTGTTCGTAAAAGAGCTAAGTCACCGACCCAAAAGAAGAAATTTCTTACCAGCCGCGGTGCAGGGTGGTGACGCTTGGCTCGCTTTTACCTGGGTTGAAAAACAGCTTGTCGTTGTCGCAGCCGCGCTTGCGGCAGGGGCTTTCGGTGCGCATGGGCAGGCCGTTGTCACCGCCCAGCTGCATGCCGGGATGGTTCCAGCCCAGGTTGTCGCTGGGGTGCGACGCTGGGTGTTGGGAGCAGGCGGTCAGGGCCAGGGCGAAGCTGAGCAGGGCGAGGGGCTTGGTTAGTGGCATGGGGTGGGTCCAATGTCGAATCTGGCGCAATGCCAGAAGATCGCAGGGCCGCTGGGCAGCGCGCGATTCACTTTTTAATGATTTGGGGCGCGGATGATACACCGATGAGGGTGGGTTTAGCATGGGGTTGCCTGGGAGGGCCTCTTCGCGGGTGAACCCGCTCCTACACTTATCGATTATCCTGCAGGTACGAAAATTCTGAACCTGGGACCTGAAGGCTTCAGGATCTGTAGGCTTCAGACGTATCCTACGCGCGCCGCCGAAGTATCGCTGTTGTCGGGGAAATGGCTCACGGATAACGTTTCCGGGTCGCTCAGGCGACCGGGTGTGAGAACCCGACTTTCGAACGTATCGGCTGTTTAATGGCGACCCTGCACGGGCAGACTTTGGTCTGGCCGAGCTTCCTACGTTCACTCGGTTTCTCACCCCGTGCTTGGTTGCCACCTTCGTTCCGTGAGAAAGAATGAAAGGCAACTCCTCATGAACGCAGGAGTTTGAAACTTGAAAATCATTGATTCGGATAAGCCCATCACCACCGCAGGCGTAGAAACCTTCCTCCCCGCCGGCAACCCCTCCCTCAATCTGCTCCGCGTCGAGCCCGGTATCCCGGTCGATGCCGCCTATGAGCATGTCTCCATCCTGATGGGCTACATCAAGCACTTGGTCCGTGAGGGCGATATGGAAGACGACCATAAATTCCTGGGTGCTGCCGATTACCTGTGCGACATGGCCAAGGCGCTGATGAACGATATCGAGATCGCCAAGAACAAGGCGCACTAGGGCCCCGCAAACGCTCACTGTGCTAACCACAAGAAATGTTTATGCACAAGTGGCATTCGCAGCTTTAGCGAAAGCCATGCCGCATCGCTACACCGCTTGTCTTTGCGCAAATGCCTGTTTTTGCTGGGCTGCAGGTGCGCGGCGGAATAAGCCAAGCGTTTGAAATAGCGCTTGGCTCCAACAGGTAATCACAAGCTTGTTCACAGAGTTATCCACAGGTTGTGCTGCGGCTAACGGTCGCGTTCAGCGAGGATCAGCAGGTTGCGTGGGGTCAGTGGATAGTCGCAGAAAAGCCCCAGCCGCACTTCGAAACCCTGCTCTTTCAGGAAGAGGGCGCGATCGAGCACCAGCCACAGCTCCAACGGCCGGCGGAACAGGTTACGCACCCGCTCCAGGTTGCGTACCTCGGCCAGGCGTTGCCAGCCTGCGGCTTCCAGCGCTGCCCAATCAGGGTTGCCGCTTAGCGGAAGGTTTTTGAGCTGCGCCAGGTCACGGCAGTAGTGCTCGAAGGGCTTCTCCAGCCAGGCCACTGGCAGGGAAGGTGTGGGCAGGTATTGGTCATGTTGCCGTTGCTGGCGTTGCAGCAAGTCGAAACCGAGGCGGCGGGCCATGGAGGCGTCGCGCTGGCGCCGCACGCGGGCGCCGGCTGTCACGGTTTCGCTCAGGGGCAGGCCAAGGTCGTCCAGCGACAGTTGCAGGCGGGAGGCTTGCGCGGCTGTGGATAACGCCTGGTACTGCTGCTGCGCGATCCGGTTGTAGCAGCACGGCGCCACGGCCAGTTGTCGGCAACCTTGCTGGCTGGCCAGCTGCAACAGGCGTACATGCAGGTCGCCACAGGCGTGCAGGGCAACCACGCTTTTTGCACCATCAAGGTGGCGGGCGCTGTCGCCGGCCATCACGTCCTGGTGTACGTGCACGGCTGGCAGGTGATGGTGCGCACTCAGGGCTTGGCCAGCGGCGACCAGCTCGGCATCGTATTCCAGGCAGGTCAGTTGCTGGCCGGGTTGCAGCAGGCGGCGGCCGAGGTGGCCTTTGCCCGAGCACCAGTCCAGCCAGTGGCGGGGCTGGTTGCGGAAGGCCAGGTGGCTGGCGAAGGCTTCGATCTGCTGCCATTTGCGGCCGGGGACCGCTACGTCCAAGCGGTGGGCGGCGGGGGGCAGGTCGGTTGCCGGGAGGTTGCCCAGGGCGGATAGCTGTTCGGCTTGCCGGGCCAGTTGCGGGAACGGGGCCGGCAACAAATCGGCAGCGTCGGGGTGTTCTGCATCTGCCAGGGAGGACTGGCGCAAGTGGGCGGCCAGCTCGGGGTGTGTGGTTTCCCAGTCCATCTGCAGGGTGGTGAAGGGGCGCGGTTTCCACAGCTGTTGGTGCTCGATCAGGAACTGGTCGAGGGCCTGGAAGCGGGTGCTTAGCTGGTCGCTGTGGAGGTAGTTGGCCATGGGTAGATGTGTGTAGGTTTTAAGGGCCTCTTCGCGGGCACGCCCGCTCCCACAGTACAGCGCCAGCCTTGAATATGGCGCTATACCTTGTGGGAGCGGGCGTGCCCGCGAAGCAGTCGGTGAGCGATCAACGGCCCTGGCTGGCATCCACGCGCAGCCAGCGCTCCAGCAGCTTGAAGCCCTGCACCAGCAAGAACGAGATTGCCAGGTAGAACACCCCGGCCGCGAAGAAAATCTCCACTGGCAGGTAGGTGCGCGCGATGATGGTGCGGGCCATGCCGGTCAGTTCCAGCAGGGTCACGGTACTGGCCAGGGCACTGGCCTTGAGCATCAGGATCACTTCGTTGCTGTACGCCGGCAGGCCGATGCGCGCAGCGCGCGGCAGCATGATGTAGAACAGCGTCTTGCCCCGCGACATGCCCAGGGCCCGTGCGGCCTCGATCTCGCCCTTGGGTATCGATTGCAGGGCGCCACGCAGGATCTCGGCAATGTAGGCCGCCGTGTGCAGGGTCATGGTCAGCACCGTGCACCAGAACGGATCGCGCAGGTACGGCCACAGCGCGCTGGAGCGCACGGCATCGAACTGCGCCAGGCCGTAGTACACCAGAAACAGCTGCACCAGCAGCGGCGTGCCACGGAAGAAGAAGATATAGCTGAACGGCACTGCGCGCACATACCAGCGGCGCGAGGAACGGGCGATGCCCAGGGGGATGGCCAGGATCAACCCGGCAACCACCGCAATGGCCACCAGCTCCAGGGTCAGCACGGCGCCTTCAGCCAGGCGTGGCAGCCATTTGAAGATGACTTCCCAGTTCATTATTCGGCCCTCGCAAAGCCGCGAGCGGCGCGTTTTTCCAGGAAGTACATGCCGGTCATGGCGATGACAGTCAAGCTCAGGTAGATGCAGGCCGCGACCATGTAGAAGGTGAACGGTGCCTTGGTCACGGTCACGCCGATTTGCGCGTGGCGCATGATTTCTTCCAGGCCGATCACCGACACCAGGGCAGTGTCTTTCATCAGGATCATGAACAGGTTGCCCAGGCCGGGCAGGGCGATGCGCCACATTTGCGGCAGAATGATCCGCGACAGGATGCGGCCTTTGGACAGGCCCAGCGCCAGGCCAGCTTCACGGTGGCCCTTGGGGATCGCCAGGATCGCCCCGCGGAACACTTCGGTGGCGTAGGCGCCGAAGCACAGGCCCAGGGCAATCACCCCCGCAGCGAAGGCGCTGAGCTCAAGGCCGGGCATTTTCAGGGCTTCGCCGAGGGTGTTCATAAGCCCGACGGTGCCGAAATAGATAAGCAGTACCCACAGCAGCTCGGGCACGCCGCGCACCAGGGTCGAGTAGAAACCGCCAAGCCATTGCAGCGGCTTGATCGAAGAGGTCTTGGCCAGGGCGCCAAGCAGGCCCAAAACCAGGCCCAGCAGCAAGGCGCATAGCGCCAGTTTTACGGTCATCAGGGTGCCGGCCATCATGGCCGGACCGAATCCGTGCAGGTCGATATTCATGGGCAGGTCATTCTAGGGACTTGCGCGCCGCGGGGGCGCGCAGGTCAGGGCGGATCATTCGATGCTGAACGGGAAGTACTTGTCGTTGATCTTCTTGTACGTGCCGTCGGCCTTGATTTCTGCCAGGGCCTTGTTCAGGTTGTCGCGCAGTTGGGTGTCACCCTTGCGCACGGCAATGCCGATCTTGTCGCTGTCCATCACCGGCTCGCCCTTGAACTCGAAGTTGGAGCCGTCTTTGCTTTTCAGCCACTCGTACTGCACGTACTTGTCGGCCAGGATGCCGTCGATGCGGCCGGACACCAGGTCCAGGTAGGCGTTTTCCTGGGTGTCGTAGAGTTTGACGTCTACGCCCGGGTAGTTGTCTTCAAGGTAGGTGCCGGCCAGGGTGGCGCGCTGGGTGCCGATGACCTTGCCCTTGAGCGAGGCCTTGTCGGTCTTGAAGTCGACGTTCTTCGGTGCGATGAACTGCAGCTTGTTGGAGTAGTACGGGTCGGTGAAATCGACAGCCTGCTTGCGCTCGTCGGTAATCGACAACGACGACACCAGAAAGTCGAACTTCTTGGCGTTGAGGGCCGGAATGATACCGTCCCAGTCGGAGGTCACGACCGAGCACTCGACCTTCATCTTGGCGCACAGGGCGTCGCCGATGTCCTTGTCGAAGCCGACCACATTACCGCTGGCATCCTTGTTGTTGAACGGTGGGTAGGCGGCTTCGATACCCATGCGCAGTTTTTCTGCGGCCATGGCGTTCGCCGACATCACCAGCGTGGCAGCAGCTGCCAGGAGAAACTTCTTGTAGGTGTGCATGTATTGCTCCGTTAGCGGTGGCTGGACATGAATTGCTTGCAACGCGCCGAGGTCGGGTTTTCGAAGACCTGTTGCGGCGATCCCTGCTCTTCTACCAGGCCCTGGTGCAGGAAGACGACTTCACTGGACACATGGCGGGCGAAGCTCATCTCGTGCGTCACCAGCAGCATGGTACGGCCTTCTTCGGCCAGTGCGCGGATAACGTTAAGCACTTCCTGGACCATTTCCGGATCGAGCGCCGAGGTTGGCTCGTCGAACAGGATGACTTTGGGCTTCATGGCCAGGGTACGGGCAATGGCGGCGCGCTGTTGCTGTCCACCGGAAAGCTGGGCGGGGTAGCTGTGGCGTTTGTCGTAGATGCCGACCTTGTTCAGCAGCGCTTCGGCGGCTTCTACAGCCTCGGCCTTGCTTTGGCCGAGTACACGGCGTGGCGCCTCGATGATGTTGTCGAGGATCGACATGTGCGGCCACAGGTTGAAGTTCTGGAAGACAAAGCCGATTTCGCTGCGCAGGCGGTTGATCTGGCGGTTGTCGGCGGCGATCAGGTCGCCGTTTTTGGCGGCCTTGAGCTTGAGGCTTTCGCCAGCGACCAGGATTTCGCCCTGGTGCGGGTTTTCGAGCAGGTTGATGCAGCGCAGCAGGGTGGACTTGCCGGAGCCTGACGACCCCAGGATGGAGATCACGTCACCGTCGCGAGCGGTCAGCGAAATACCCTTGAGAATTTCCTGCTCGCCGTAGCGTTTGTGCAGATTGCGGATTTCCAGCGCGGGCGTGGCCTGAGCCATGTGCGGTCCTCATGTGTACGGGTGCGTTCCCAGCTGTTGGCGGCCTTCCTGGCGTGCGCCAAGCTAGCATAGCGGCATTATGACGGCCAACAGGGTCGCCGGGGACTGTGGGCGCTGGTGGGGCAGTTTGTCGCATCGCTACAGCGTAACGTCGCGCAGATGTCTGCGAAGGTGTCGCCCAGCACCAGTGCCTTGATGAAAAAAGGCGCGATGGTGCCAGCTTTGGCCAGCTCATGGAAGCGGTTTTAGACCATTCGCCGGTAAACCCGACGTTCCAGGTTGCGCGCCGCTCGCAGCAGCGGGTTTGACCGCGAAGACCTGGCCGGCGTTTCTGGTTGTACCTGTAGGTTGCACTTTTTTGCATTGCAGCGGTGCACGGGTGTTACCGAGGGGCACCTTTGGTGCGTTTGTAAGTGGGTATTTCAGTAATCTGCCTTGTTAACGGCCATTTGGTCACTTCCTGGCCGAATGCCCTCCAAACCACGCCGTGCAAGGCCCTGCGAGCATTCTGAGGAATGCAGTGCGCACCTGGCGCGCTTATTGCCAGCAGGAAACCGCCGATTGCAGCGACGCCTAGTCCAACCCCAGGCGCGCTCCGTAACCGCAGTCGGAGTGGTCCACTCCTTACAAAGGTAGTTTCAATGAGCGGTAACAATACCAATGACCTCGCTCAGGGGCTCAAACAACGGCATGTGACCATGCTGTCCATCGCTGGCGTCATCGGTGCCGGCCTGTTCGTAGGCTCTGGCCACGCCATCGCGGCCGCCGGCCCTGCCGTGCTGCTGGCCTATGCCGCCGCCGGTACGCTGGTGGTGCTGGTGATGCGCATGCTGGGTGAAATGGCGGTCGCCTCGCCAGACACCGGTTCCTTCTCTACTTATGCCGACCGTGCCATCGGGCGCTGGGCCGGCTTCACCATCGGCTGGTTGTACTGGTGGTTCTGGGTGCTGGTGATCCCGCTTGAGGCCAACGCCGCTGCGGCCATTCTGCATGCCTGGTTCCCGGCTGTAGACCTGTGGGCCTTCTCCCTGGTCATCACCCTGGCGCTGACCCTGACCAACCTGTGCAGCGTAAAGAACTATGGTGAGTTCGAGTTCTGGTTCGCCCTGTTGAAAGTGCTGGCCATCATCGGCTTCATTGCTGTGGGCTGCGCGGCCATGTTCGGCTTTGTGCCCAATAGCCAGGTCAGCGGTGCCAGCCACCTGTTCGACACCCAGGGCTTCATGCCGAACGGCCTGGGTGCTGTGCTGGCGGCCATGCTCACCACCATGTTCTCGTTCATGGGTACGGAAATCGTCACTATCGCCGCTGCCGAATCGAAAGACCCGGGCAAGCAGATCAGCCGTGCGACCAATTCGGTGATCTGGCGTATCTGCCTGTTCTACCTGGTTTCGATCTTCCTGGTGGTGGCTCTGGTGCCGTGGAACGACCCGGCGCTGGCCGAAACCGGTTCCTACCAGACCGTGCTCAGCCGCATCGGCGTGCCGAATGCCAAGCTGATCGTCGACATCGTGGTGCTGGTCGCGGTGACCAGTTGCCTGAACTCGGCGCTGTACACCTCTTCGCGCATGCTGTTCTCGCTGAGCAAGCGCGGTGATGCCCCGGCTGTTGCCCAGCGCACCACCAAGGCCGCTACGCCGCATGTGGCGGTATTGCTGTCCACGGCTGCAGCGTTCCTGTGCGTGTTCGCCAACTTCGTGGCCCCGGCCCAAGTGTTCGAGTTCCTGCTGGCAAGTTCGGGTGCGATTGCGCTGCTGGTGTACTTGGTGATTGCCGTGTCGCAACTGCGCATGCGCGCACAGCGTGAGGCCCGTGGTGAGAAGATCACCTTCAAGATGTGGCTGTTCCCGGGCCTGACCTGGGCGACCATTGCCTTCATCGTGGCGATTCTGGTGGTGATGGCCCTGCGCGAGGACCACCGTGCCGAGATTATCGCCACGGCGCTGCTGAGCATTGGTGTGGTGGCGGCTGGCTTGCTGGTGCATCGCAAGCGTGAAGCTGCCGGGCGGGTGGCGCTGGATAACTAATCCACGCTGGCAGCACTGAAAAGGCCGCGTCCTGAGAGGGGCGCGGCCTTTTTTGTTGCCTGGGCCGGCCCTTTCGCGGGCATGCCCGCTCCCACAGGGGCGGCGTTGCCTTCGGGCTTGTGCTTGACCTGTGGGAGCGGGCGAGCCCGCGAAGAGGCCGGTACAGGCTACATGGCCCTGTCAACCAAACTGTTTTTGCTGCTGCTTGGCCACCAGCTCGGAGGCCGCTACATAGGCCGCCTGGAACTCATCGCTCTCCAGCCAGGCCATGGTCGCCTCTTCATCGGCGCCGTCGAGCCACGCGCGGTAGGCGGTGAACACCAGCACGATATAGTCGGTGGCGTGTTCTTTCTTGTGCCCCTTGAGAACCAGCGCCAGAAGCGGGTCTACCAGGAATACCGAAATCATCGGCACCAGGCCGCCGCTCTCCTGTGCTTCCTTCATTTTGGTGAACATGGCGTCGTAGCTGCCCGACTCCATCGCCTTGTTGTACACCTGCTCGACGCTGGCGCTGTCACCGGCACTGGCCTTGACCGCCTGCCCGCTGCGTACCATGCGGTTCTGCTTGGCCTTGCTGGCGGCACGCTTGGCGCGTTTTTGTTGCTTGGTAGGGGTGGCCATGAGGGCTTGAATCCTTGGGTGTGTTCGGTAGGTGCGCGTATTGAAGCGCAGTTGCCCAGGAAACCCAAGTGCAGCTGCTGGAGGGGGCAGGGCAGGCCCCCCCGCACAAAAAGTTTGGAAACAGCTACACATTATCTGTAGTGTGAACTGTGGTTTACATCTCCTTCATGCATACATTAATCCAGACCGAAACCTACCGAAGGTGGTTCGTAGCACTGCGGGATCCGCGGGCGAAAGCTCGCATAAACGCCCGGTTGCGGCGGTTGGAGCTCGGAGTGAAGGGTGACTGTAAGCCAGTTGCTGAGGGGGTGTCCGAGCTTCGGGTCGATTATGGTCCGGACTATCGGGTGTATTTCGTTGAGCGAGGTTATGAAGTGATCATCCTTCTGGCAGGTGGCGACAAATCTAGCCAAGCCAGGGATATCAAATCTGCGCTCAAGCTGGCTCGTGACCTCTAGGAGACCATCATGACAAACATCAAACTGACCAAATGGGACGCTGTGGACCATTTGAAAACTGAAGAGGGCATGGCCTTGTACCTTGAGGCCTGTCTGGAGGAAAACGACCCTGCACTGCTCGCTGCTGCCTTGGGTGATATCGCTCGCGCTCGTGGTATGGCTCAGTTGGCACGTGATACTGGGCTCACGCGGGAAGGGTTGTACAAGGCCTTGTCTGCTGAAGGTAATCCGAGCCTGGCGACCATCATGAAGGTAATGGCGGCGCTTGGCGTTCGGCTCCATGCCGAAGTGCTGCCACGCTCAGTGGGGTAAAGCTTATGGGGCCTTGGCGGCGAAATGCTTTAGCTGCCAAAGCTTGAGCAAAAACCGCAGACAACAAAAAACCCGCACTTGGCGGGTTTCTTGTTGTCGCTTCGGGTAACTTTGCAACCACCAGAAGCTTGAAGGTGGTGCCCAGAGACGGAGTCGAACCGCCGACACGAGGATTTTCAATCCTCTGCTCTACCGACTGAGCTATCTGGGCGACGAGGTGAATTAAATAGATTTTCTCCCGGGCCGTCAACGACTTTTTAAAAAAATTTTAAATTAATTCCGTCGCTTACGGTTCGTGGGGTCATTCCGAGGGTGGCACGTAGCCTTCCGCCTGGGCGTATTCCTCACCGGCGAAAAACTTGTCCATTTCAGCCTGGAGGAATTTGCGGTCCTCGGCGTTCATCATGTTCAGGCGCTTCTCGTTGATCAGCATGGTCTGGTGCTTCTGCCAGTCGGCCCAGGCTTTCTGCGAGATGTGTTCGAAGATGTCCTGGCCCTTGGCGCCGGGGTAGGGCGGGCGTTCCAGGCCTGGCAGTTCTTCTTGGTATTTGCGGCACATCACGGTGCGGGTCATCAGGCATCTCCTGCAATCAGTTCGTCGGCCGCGCGCTTAAGCAGTTTTTTCACCGGGGCGGCAAGGCCCAGGCGCGGCGGGGTGGCGAGGTTATACCAGAGCCAGTCAGCCTCGGCCACGTGCTCGCCAAGCGGCGCGACACGCACCAGCCAGGGCTCGATCGCCAGCTGGAAGTGGCTGAAGGTGTGGGTCAGGCCATCCATGGCCTGGCTGCCGGCCAGGCGCAAACCGTGCTGGTAGGCCAGGTCGTCGAGTTGGGCGATGTCGTCCAGCTCTGGCAGACTCCACAAGCCACCCCACAGGCCGCTGGACGGGCGCCGATAAAGCAGAATGGCGCCTTCGTGGTTGGCCAGCAGTGGCATCAGCGTGCGGCGCTGCGGCAGCGCCTTGCGCGGTTTGGGTTCGGGGTAGCGGGTTTCTTCACCGTGCAGGTGGGCTTCGCAGCCACGTTGCAGCGGGCAGATCAGGCAACTGGGCTTGCTGCGCGTGCACAGCGTGGCACCCATGTCCATCATGGCCTGGGTGTAGTGGTTGGCGCGCTGCTGCGGGGTAAAACGCTCGGCCGTGGCCCACAGCTGGTTGGCCACCTTCGGTTCGCCCGGGTAGCCGCCCTGGGCGGTGAAGCGGGCCAGCACGCGCTTGACGTTGCCGTCGAGGATCGGCGCGCGAATGCCCATGCTGATGCTGGCGATGGCACCGGCCGTGGAGCGGCCGATACCGGGCAGCTCCGTGAGCTGCTCGACACTGCGCGGGAACTCGCCACCATGTTGCGCCACGACGATCTTCGCGGCTTTTTGCAGGTTGCGGGCGCGGGTGTAGTAACCCAGCCCGGTCCACAGGTGCAGCACTTCGTCTTCAGGCGCTTCGGCCAGCGCCTGCACGGTCGGCAGCGCCTGCATGAAGCGGTCGAAGTAGTTCAGTACGGTGCTGACCTGGGTTTGCTGCAACATGATTTCCGACACCCACACCCGGTACGGGGTTATGCCCTGTTGCCAGGGCAGGTCGTGGCGGCCGTGTTCGTCGTACCAGTCCAGCACAGCGCTGGAGAACTGCTCTGGGGTCATCGCTTGAACAGCCCCTTGAGCGCGTCTTTCAATTCCGGGCTCACTTTGTCTCCGAGTTTTTCATCGAGTTTTTCGTCGATCTTGTCTTTCAGGCGGTCACCGGCCAGCTTGGCTGCGACCTTGCCCAGGCCGTTCTGGTCCAGGCGGCAGGCCTTGGCGCCCAGCTCCAGCGGGCCGCGGCAATGCAGCGGTACTTCAACCCCCACATAGCGCTCGTTGACCTGGCAGGCCGGGTCCGGCATGGCACGCTGGTCGCCTTCTACGATCACGCCGATGTTGTAGTCCATACCCAGTACACGCAGGTCGAGGTCGCCATGGCCGTTCACGGTCAGGCCCGGGATGCGTGCCTTGAGGTCCGGGTTGCTGGCAACGCCATTGCGCACTACCAGGCTGCCACGCAGTTCCTGGAACGGGGTGTCCTTGCCGCGTGGCTCGCCGGTGAGGGTTTTGCGGTTGAGGGTGGCGATGGCCTGGCACAGTTGCTGCTCAAGGTTGGCATTGACCAGCACACCGTCGTTGATGGTGAAGTTTGCACTGCCATTGAGCGTGTCTACCAGTGCCTTCTGGCTGTTGCCGGTGGCGGTCAGATCACTGGTCAGGGTCAGCAGGCCCTTGACCGGTGGCGCCTGCTCCTTGCCGTCGGCCTTGATGAAGTGCTCCACCGGCACCCGTTGGATGCGGGTGCTGACCCCCAGCTGTGGCACGGCAGGGCGCACATCGACCGTGCCCTTGGCGTCGAAGGTGCCGTTATACAGGCCGCCGCGCAGGGTTTGCAGGGTCAAAAGGCCGCCCTGGCCGCTGGCCTTGAGCTGGGCGTCGACGATCGGCAGCTTGTCCAGGGTCAGCGAGCCAAAGGCCAGCTCGGCCTGCAGGTCCAGCGTACGCAGGCGGTCGACCGGCAGCAGCTTGTCATCGCTCCAGGCCACCTGGGTCGGTGCGTTTGGCAGCGGTGTGGTGCCGGCACCGGCAACCGCGCTGGCTTCCTGTTGCTTGACCTCGGCCTGGCGCGCCGCCGTGGCGCCTTTGGCTTGTTCGCTCTTGGCTGGTAGGTAGCGGTCGGCGTCGAAGCTGTCGCCTTTCAGCTGCAGGCGCAGGGCTTGCTTGGCGAAGTCTTCGATGGCGACGCGCCCGCTGAACGTGCTGTCGTCCAGCTTCACTGCCAGGTCATCCATGCTCAGGCTGCTGGGTGTGCCTTGCAGGCGGGTCACCAGCTCCAGCTTGCCGAAGGCTGCCGGGTCGTTGGTTGCCGGGAGCGGGTGGCCGATGCCGTCCAGGAAGGTGCGCAGGTCGAACTGGGCAATGGACAGGCCGCCGCTCAACTGGGGGGTCTTGTCCAGGTCGCGCAGGTTCAGTTCACCCAGGGCGCGCAGTTGGTTGGCCGAGACTTTCAGGCCGTTCCAGGAGGCGACGTTGGCGGCCATGTCGACCAGCAACTGGCCCTGGGCAACGAAGGCCACCGTTTTGCCGCCGGTCGGTTCACCCGAAGTTTCGCCCGACAGGCGCATGTCCTCGAAGTTGTAGCGCTTGAGCTTGCGGTCGAAACGCAGTTCGCCGGCCAGCTCGGTGCGGGCTTTGATATTCGGCTGGCTGGCACTGACAAAAGCGCTGGCCTTGAGCGGGATGTTCGCGCCTTCATGTACGGGGCCGGTGCTCAGCTGGATGCTTTCGGCGCTGTAGCTCTGGCCAGTCTTGGCGTCGGTGTACTGCACCCGGGCGTTGTTGACGGTCAGGCTGTCGATGTCCAGCTTGACAGGGCGTTCGTTGCCGTCGGCGGCCGCGGGTTTCTGCTCGGAGGGGGCCTGGGCCGGTGCGTCGGTGGCAGTGCCAGGCTGCGCAGGCAGCGGTTTGCCAATGTCTTCCCAGTTGCCATGGCCTTGTTCGTCACGGGCCAGGGTCAGGTTCAGGCCCTCGACGCGCACGTCGCTCATTTGCACCTCGCGGCGCAGCAGCGGCAGTACCCGTACCGACAAGCCGAGCATCTGCAGGTCGGCGAACGGCTCGTTGGGTTTGGCCAAGGTGGCGATGCTGGCCTCGTGCAGCTCCAGGCCCAGCCATGGGAACAGGCTCCAGCCGATATCACCGTTGAGGGTCAGTTCGACATGTGCCTTGTCGCGCGCCAGTTGGCGAATCTCGTCTTTATAGTCGTTGGGATCGAATAGGTGGGTCAGGGCGAAGCCCAGCGCCACGATGATCAGCAGCAACCCGAGAAGCCCCAGTCCCAGGATTTTGCCGAACGCTTTCATGGGCGAATCCTTGTAGTCCGATTTTGAAATTCAAGCGGCTGAGTATAGCGCCGCCATGCATATCCCTGCGTATTCGACCAGAGATGCAGGATATTTCCTACGCTTTTAGTCGGTAGTACGGCTTTAAAAGGGGGACATGATCGATTCAGCCAAGCAAAAAAAACACGATATCAGATTGCTTTCACGCGACTCGATCCTGCTAACCTTGCGCCGCTTTGCCTGCCCTCACCCTATAAGAAAAGGATCACGTTCATGACCAGTACCGTCACGACGGGCGCCCCGGCGAGTACGCCAGGCTTCCTGTCGAAGGAGCGCATCATCGCCCGCCCGGGCTTCAACCGTTGGCTGGTTCCGCCAGCTGCCCTGGCCATTCACCTGTGTATCGGCATGGCCTATGGCTTCTCGGTGTTCTGGCTGCCACTGTCACAAGCCCTGGGTATCACCGCCCCAGTGGCGTGCGCGGCCGACATGGGCTTCGTGGCCCGCCTGTTCAGCGCCGAATGCGACTGGCCGATTTCCATGCTGAGCTGGATCTACACCCTGTTCTTCGTCTTCCTGGGCTGCTCGGCGGCCGTGCTGGGTGGCTGGCTGGAGCACGCCGGCCCACGCAAGGCCGGCCTGGTATCGGCGCTGTGCTGGTGTGGCGGCATGCTGATTTCGGCCATTGGGGTCAAAACCCACCAACTGTGGCTGATGTGGCTGGGTTCTGGAGTGATCGGCGGTATCGGCCTGGGGCTGGGGTATATCTCGCCGGTGTCGACCCTGATCAAATGGTTCCCGGACAAGCGCGGCATGGCCACCGGCATGGCCATCATGGGCTTTGGCGGCGGCGCCATGGTCGGTGCGCCACTGGCCACCGCACTGATGGGCCACTTTGGCAACGCGCAGGAAGTGGGGGTGTGGCAGAGCTTCGTTGCCATGGCGGCGATCTACTTCGTGTTCATGACTGCCGGCGCCCTGGCCTACCGCGTGCCGCCCACCGGCTGGAAGCCTGAAGGCTGGACTGCGCCGCTGAAAAAAGCCGGCAACACCATGGTCACCGACCGCCACGTGCACGTCAGCGTGGCGTGGAAAACCCCGCAATTTGCGCTGATCTGGCTGGTGCTGTGCCTGAACGTGTCTGCAGGCATCGGTATCATCGGCATGGCTTCGCCGCTGCTGCAGGAAGTGTTCGCTGGCAAGCTGCTGGGCAACGAGCTCACCTTCAGCGAGCTAAACGCCGCGCAGCTGGCGCAGATCGCCGCGATCGCCGCCGGCTTCACCGGCCTGCTGAGCCTGTTCAACATCGGTGGCCGGTTCTTCTGGGCATCGTTCTCCGACTATATCGGGCGCAAGAACACCTACTTCGCTTTCTTTGCCTTGGGCGTGGGCTTGTACAGCCTGGTGCCGAACATGGGCCACCTGGGCAATGTGGCGCTGTTCGTGGCGGCGTTCTGCATCATCCTGTCGATGTATGGCGGTGGCTTCGCCACGGTGCCGGCGTACCTGGCCGACCTGTTCGGTACGCAGATGGTCGGTGCCATTCATGGGCGCCTGCTGACCGCCTGGGCGGCTGCAGGGGTGCTGGGGCCAGTGCTGATCACCTACCTGCGCGAGTCGCAGCTGGCAGCCGGGGTAGAACGCGCGGCAGCCTATGACATGACGCTGTATATCCTTGCCGGGCTGCTGGTGCTGGGCTTTATCTGCAACATGCTGGTGCGGCCGGTTGCCGACAAGCACTTCATGAGCGATGCCGAGCTGGCGGCCGAGCGGGCGTTGAGCCATGACAAGGGCGCCGATGGCGCGCGCTCGCTGGAGTGGAAAGCCGCGCCGGGTAGCCTGCCACTGGTGCTGCTGGCCTGGGCAGTGGTGGTGGTGCCGTTGGCCTGGGGGGTGTGGATTACCCTGCAGAAGACGGCGGTACTATTCCATTGAGGTAACCCTCTGCTGAGCAGTGGGGGCGCCTTGCGCCCCTTTCGCGACGCAAGGCCGCTCCTACCGTGCCGTGCAAGTTTGAGGCTCATGCGGCTCCAGTAGGAGCGGCCTTGTGTCGCGATGGGCTGCAAAGCAGCCCCCTTCCCTCGGTTGTATAGACCTGTAGCGCTATCAACCCCCCGTCATTGCTCGCTTTGCCATATGTCATCCGCGTTTCAAGCTGGCGCGTTCTGGGCCTATAATGGCACCCTTTTCGCCCAATGATTTTGCGGAGCTGGTGATGGTCGAACGTAAGGCTTCCGTCGAGCGCAATACCCTGGAAACCCAGGTCAAGTGCTCGATCAACCTCGATGGCAGTGGCAAGGCCCGATTCGATATCGGTGTGCCTTTCCTGGAACACATGCTGGACCAGATCGCCCGCCACGGGCTGATCGATCTGGATATCGAGTGCAAGGGTGACACCCATATCGACGACCACCATACCGTCGAAGACGTTGGCATCACCCTGGGCATGGCATTCGCCCAGGCCATCGGTGACAAGAAGGGCATCTTCCGCTACGGCCACGCCTACGTGCCGCTGGACGAAGCGCTGTCGCGCGTGGTCATCGACTTCTCGGGCCGCCCAGGCCTGCAAATGCATGTGCCGTATACCCGGGCCAGCGTCGGCGGCTTCGATGTCGACCTGTTCCAGGAGTTTTTCCAGGGCTTCGTCAACCACGCCCTGGTTACCCTGCACATCGACAACCTGCGTGGCCATAACACTCACCACCAGATCGAAACCGTGTTCAAGGCGTTCGGCCGTGCCCTGCGCATGGCGGTCACCCTGGACGAGCGCATGGCCGGCCAGATGCCGTCCACCAAAGGGTGCCTGTAAATGCAGACAGTAGCCGTAATCGACTATGGCATGGGCAACCTGCACTCGGTGGCCAAGGCGCTCGAGCACGTCGGTGCCGGTAAAGTGCTGGTGACCAGTGATGCGGCGGTCATCCGCGAGGCGGATCGCGTGGTGTTCCCTGGGGTAGGTGCGATTCGCGACTGCATGGCCGAAATCCGCCGCCTGGGCTTCGACAGCCTGGTGCGCGAAGTCAGCCAGGACCGGCCGTTCCTGGGCATCTGCGTGGGTATGCAGGCACTGCTCGAACACAGCGAGGAGAACACCGGCGTCGACTGCATCGGTTTGTTCCCCGGCCAGGTGCGCTTCTTCGGCAAAGACCTGCAAGAAGAAGGCGAGCACCTGAAGGTGCCGCACATGGGCTGGAACGAAGTCAGCCAGACCATCCACCACCCGCTGTGGCACGACATTCCGGACCGCGCACGTTTCTATTTCGTGCACAGCTACTACATCAATGCCGGCAAGCCGGGCCAGGTGGTCGGCCGTGGCCACTACGGCGTCGATTTCGCTGCCGCACTGGCCGATGGCTCGCGCTTCGCCGTGCAGTTCCACCCAGAGAAAAGCCATACCCATGGCCTGCAGCTGCTGCAGAATTTCGTCGCCTGGGACGGGCGTTGGTAAATGAGCAGGTCAAAGACCAAGGTCCCGATCATCACCCTGGCCCCTGAGCAGGAGCGCGACGCGCTCGCTACGCTCAAACGCTTCCTCGAAGACCGCTTCGAGCTGGAGCTGGGGTCTTTCGAGGTGGCTGAGGTCCTTGAGCTGTTCAGCAAAGAAATTGCACCCCATTACTACAACAGGGCGATTGCCGATGTTCAGCTGCACCTCAAGGAGCGGTTCGAGAGCATCGAAAGCGATCTGTGGGCGCTTGAAAAAAGCTGAAAGTTGCAAGCTTCAAGCTGCAAGCCGAAGCTGGATCGCCTATCGAATACACGACGCGCATTGCTTGCAGCTTGTCGCTTGCAACTTGCCGCTTGAATTGACGAAGGAAAGAGCATGCTGATTATCCCCGCTATCGATCTGAAGGACGGTGCCTGCGTGCGCCTGCGCCAGGGCCGTATGGAAGACTCCACGGTATTCTCCGACGACCCGGTGAGCATGGCCGCCAAGTGGGTCGAGGGTGGCTGCCGCCGCCTGCACCTGGTCGACCTGAACGGTGCCTTCGAAGGCCAGCCGGTCAACGGTGAAGTGGTCACTGCCATTGCCAAGCGCTACCCCACCCTGCCGATTCAGATCGGCGGCGGCATTCGTTCGCTGGAAACCATCGAGCACTACGTCAAGGCTGGCGTCAGCTATGTGATCATCGGCACCAAGGCGGTCAAGCAGCCAGCGTTCGTCGCCGAGGCGTGCAAGGCCTTCCCGGGCAAGGTCATCGTTGGCCTGGATGCCAAGGACGGCTTCGTCGCCACCGACGGCTGGGCCGAAGTCAGCTCGGTGCAGGTCATCGACCTGGCCAAGCGTTTCGAGGCCGATGGCGTTTCGGCGATCGTCTACACCGACATCGCCAAGGACGGCATGATGCAAGGCTGCAACGTGCCATTCACCAAGGCATTGGCCGAAGCCACCTCGATTCCGGTAATTGCCTCGGGCGGCATTCACAACCTGGGTGACATCAAGGCTCTGCTGGACGCCAAGGCCCCCGGCATCATCGGCGCCATCACCGGCCGTGCCATCTACGAAGGCACCCTCGACGTGGCCGAGGCCCAGGCCTTCTGCGACAACTACCAAGGCTGAGGACTGAACCATGGCACTGGCCAAGCGCATCATCCCTTGCCTGGACGTGGACAACGGCCGGGTGGTCAAGGGCGTCAAGTTCGAGAACATCCGTGATGCCGGCGACCCGGTGGAAATTGCCCGTCGCTACAACGAGCAGGGTGCCGACGAAATCACTTTCCTCGACATCACCGCCAGCGTCGATGGCCGCGATACCACCCTGCATACCGTCGAGCGCATGGCCAGCCAGGTGTTCATCCCGCTGACCGTGGGCGGTGGCGTGCGTACCGTGCAGGACATCCGCAACCTGCTCAATGCCGGGGCAGACAAGGTGTCGATCAACACCGCCGCGGTGTTCAACCCGGAGTTCGTGGGCGAGGCGGCAGACCGTTTTGGCTCGCAGTGCATTGTCGTGGCCATCGACGCCAAGAAGGTGTCCGGGCCGGGTGAAGAACCCCGCTGGGAAATCTTCACCCACGGTGGGCGCAAGCCGACCGGGCTGGATGCGGTGGCATGGGCGAAGAAGATGGAGGGCCTGGGTGCCGGCGAGATCCTGCTGACCAGCATGGACCAGGACGGGATGAAGAGCGGCTTCGACCTGGGTGTTACCCGGGCCATCAGCGATGCGCTGGGTATTCCAGTGATTGCCTCGGGCGGGGTGGGTAACCTGCAGCACCTGGCTGACGGTATTGTGCAAGGGCATGCCAGCGCGGTGCTGGCGGCCAGCATTTTCCACTTTGGCGAGTACACGGTGCCGGAGGCCAAGGCCTACATGGCAGCGCGCGGGATCGTCGTTCGCTGAAACATTGATTGGGGCTGCTTGGCAGCCCTTCGCGGGCACGCCCGCTCCTACACTGTGGGAGCGGGCGTGCCCGCGAAAGGGCCGCAACGCGGCCCCAATTGCATCACCCGTGGTTCTTGCCGAGCAGCGCGTGATACAGCTCGGTATCCCCCAGAATCCCCACCAGTTTGTCGTTCTCCTGCAGCACCAGCTTGTTGCCGGTGTGGTAGCGAATCTGCAGCGCTTCACGCATGCCGATGTCCGCATGCACCAGCGTCGGCCGACGCCCCAGGCCTTCCACCGACTGCCCCGGCGCCCATTGCTGCATCTCCAAGCCGTTTTGCCCTTGGCGTGCGCGCTTGATCGAGTTGCCTTCGCCCAGGTCCAGCCACGAGTCGCCGCTCGGGTCGAGGCACACAGAACCATTGACCCGTTTGCAGTTGTCCAGGCTGCGCATCAGGCTGCGGCCGCAAAGTACGTTCAGCGGGTTGGTGTGGGCGACGAAGGTACGCACGTACTCGTCGGCCGGGTTTAGCACGATTTCTTCCGGCTTGCTGTACTGGATGATCCGGCCGTCTTTCATGATCGCGATACGGCTACCCAGCTTCAACGCCTCGTCCAGGTCATGGCTGACGAACACGATGGTCTTGCTCAGCTTGGCCTGCAGGCCCAGCAGTTCGTCCTGCAAGCCCTGGCGGATCAGCGGGTCCAGTGCCGAGAAGGGTTCGTCCATCAGCAGGATGTCGGCGTCCATCGCCAGCGCGCGGGCCAGGCCAACACGTTGCTGCATGCCGCCCGACAGTTCGTCCGGCTTCTTGTTGCGCCACTGGGTCAGGCCCACCAGCTCAAGCTTCTCGTCGACCAGCTTGCGCCGTTCCTTTTCTGGCCGGCCCTGCATTTCCAGGCCAAAGCTGATGTTCTCGCGTACCGTCAGCCAGGGCATCAGGGCGAACTTCTGGAACACCATGGCAATGCGCTTGGTGCGCATCATTTTCAGCTCGGCCGGGGTGCAGTGGGCGATGTCGATGTGCTTGCCTTCATGTTCGACAAACAGCTTGCCGCGGCTGACGGTGTTCAGGCCGTTGATGCAGCGCAGCAGGCTCGACTTGCCCGAACCGGACAGGCCCATCAACACGCAGATCTCGCCCTTCTGGATGTCCAGGTTGGCTTTTTCTACGCCCACCACCAGGCCGGTCTGCTTGAGGATCTGCTCGCGAGTCTGGCCTTTGTCCAGCAGTGCCAGCGCCTCGCGTGGCTTGTTGGAGAAAATGACGTCGACGTCTTCGAAACGAATGATGCTCATGCTTCACCCCTTACCGGCAGTTCCGGTTGCTTGCAGATACGGTCGAGCATGATCGCCAGCAGCACGATCGCCAGGCCCGCTTCGAAGCCCAGGGAAATATCGGCGGTGTTCAGTGCGTTGACCACAGGTTTGCCCAGGCCGTCAGCGCCGACCAGGGCGGCGATCACCACCATCGACAGCGACAACATGATGCACTGGGTAACGCCGGCGGCGATGCTGGGCATCGCATGCGGCAGTTCGATACGGGTGAGCAGTTGGCGGCGCGAGCAGCCAAACGCCTTGCCGGCGTCCATCAGCTCCTGCGGTACGTCGCAGATGCCCAGATAGGTGAGGCGGATAGGGGCGGCAATGGCGAACACCACGGTCGAGATCAGCCCTGGGACCACGCCCAGGCCGAACAGCGTCAGGGTGGGGATCAGGTACACGAAGGTGGGCACCGTTTGCATCAGGTCGAGCACCGGGCGCATGGCGGTGTAGAACATGGGTTTGTGCGCGGCGACGATGCCCAGCGGCACACCGATGGCCACGCACACCACGGTGGCGAAGGTCACTTGTGCCAGGGTTTCCATGGTTTCCTGCCAGTAACCAAGGTTGAGAATCAACAGGAACGACAGGGCGACGAATGCGGTCAGCGACCATTTACGCTGGATGAGGTGCGCCAGGGCGGCGAACAGGGCGGTGAGGACGAACGGGTTAAACCAGGTCAAGGCACTGGTGACGCCGTGGATCATGAACTCCAGGCCCTGTGCGATGGCGTCGAAGTAATTCGCGCCGTGCAGGGTCAGCCATTCAACGAACGAGGCGATGTACTGACCCAGCGGTATTTTCTGATCGATAAGCATGATAGCGAGCTTCCACCTGCATAGATTGAACTCAACCCGGGACAGGCACGGTCCTGCCCCGAGGTAGCGCTATGGCGAATTGCGTTATTGCGTCAGCTTGGCCTTGGCCGCCTCCAGGCCGGGTTTGCCATCCACGGTAGTCACGCCGGCCAGCCAGGTGTCCAGCTTGCCTGGGTTGTCCTTGAGCCATTTCTTGGCAGCGGCCTCGGGCTTCATCTTGTCGTCCAGGACGTAGCCCATCATGGTGCTTTCATCCTTGAGCTCGAACGACAGGTTCTTCAGCAGTTGGCCAACGTTGCTGCACTCCTGCACGTAGCCTTTGCGGGTGTTGGTGTATACGGTCGCCTTGCCGAAGTCGGGGCCGAAGTAATCGTCCCCGCCGGTCAGGTACTGCATCTTGAAGCGGGTGTTCATCGGGTGCGGTTCCCAGCCCAGGAACACCATGGCTTCGCCACGTTTCTGCGCCCGGTCGACCTGCGACAGCATGCCGGCCTCGCTGGACTGCACCAGCTTGAAGCCGGCGTCTTTCAGGCCGAAGGCGTTCTTGTCGATCATGCTCTGGATGGTGCGGTTGCCATCGTTGCCGGGTTCGATGCCGTAGATCTTGCCGCCCAGCTCCTGCTTGAACTTGGCAATGTCGCTGAAATCCTTCAGGCCCTTGTCATACAGTGCCTGGGGCACGGCCAGGGTGTACTTGGCGTTTTCCAGGTTGGCGCGCACGGTGTCCACAGTGCCGGCGTCGCGGTACTGCTTGATATCGTTTTCCATGGTCGGCATCCAGTTGCCGAGAAACACGTCCAGGTCCTTGCCGGTAGCCAGCGACTTGTAGGTCACCGGTACCGAGATCATGGTGGTGTGGGTTTTGTAACCCAGTGCTTCGAGCACAACGCTGGTGGTCGCAGTGGTGACCGTGATGTCGGTCCAGCCGACATCGGAGAAACGGACCGTCTGGCACTGCTCGGGCTCGGCGGCCTGAGCCAGCAACGGTGCGGACAGCAACGCAACCAGCAACAGCGAGGGTGTACCTTTCATGGGTGGACTCCTGAGATTTTGTCTTCGGGTTCGCGTGGGTCGCCGAACGTTCTGACGGTCCGGTCGACCAGGCCTGCAGAGGGCAGGATGCGTGGCCGTGCTTTACGAGTCGCTTTCGATAATCCTCCACCGCCGGGCAATCGCCTACTGGTAGGGTCGTATCCAGTACGGAACGGGTCGTATCCAGTATGGGCGATGTCGCTTATGGATTTTTCCAACCCCTCGCCCGCATTTTTGCGTCACCAGGCCGATGGAAAACGGCGTGTCGGGCCCATTCCCCAGGTAAAACCGGTGCGGCGCTGCTGGACAAAATGGCGTCGGTTGCAGACGGCGAGGCGGCCGGTAAAAGCCCGATGATGCTGGCAATTCAAGGCGGCCCTGCTTGAGCCTAGCAGCTACCCCGCCGTGCGCATGGCGCGCACAGACAAGCCCAGCAAGAGGTGATTCGGTAATGGCCATCAGCGTGTTCGACCTGTTCAAGATCGGTGTCGGGCCTTCCAGCTCCCACACAGTCGGCCCCATGCGTGCTGGCGCCCTGTTTGTCCAAGGGCTGCGCGAGCGCGGCGAGTTGGAACGGGTACGGCGGATCGAGGTGCGCCTGTATGGCTCGCTGTCGGCCACCGGCGTCGGCCACGGCACCGACAACGCCACCATCATGGGGCTGATGGGGGAATGGCCAGACGCCATTGACCCGACCCAGATCGTGCCGCGCATCGCCGACCTGCGCGAAACCAATACCCTCAAGCTGGACGGGCGCCTGCCTGTCGAGTTCGTGTGGGCGCGCGACATGCTGTTGCTGGACGAGAACCTGCCCTACCACCCCAACGCCATGACCTTGGTTGCCGAAGGCGAGCAGGGCGAGTTGCACCGTGACACCTATTACTCGGTGGGTGGCGGCTTTGTGGTGGATGCCGCGCAGGCCGCCAGTGGTGTGCTGGATGCCGACCAGACGGTGCTGCCGTACGATTTCAACAGCGCCGCCGAGCTGCTGCAGCTATGCAAGCAAAACGACCTCAGTGTGTCGCAATTGATGATGGCCAACGAAAAGGTCTGGCGCAGTGAAGAAGAGATTCACGCCGGCTTGCGCAAGCTCTGGCAAGCCATGCAGGAATGCGTCAACAACGGGCTGAAATACGAGGGTACGTTGCCCGGTGGGCTCAATGTGCGCCGCCGCGCCGCCAAGCTGCACCGCAGCCTGCAGGAAATCGGCAAGCCCAACGTGATCGGCTCGACCATGAGTGCCATGGAGTGGGTCAACCTGTTCGCCCTGGCTGTCAACGAAGAGAACGCCGCAGGCGGGCGCATGGTGACGGCGCCTACCAACGGCGCGGCGGGCATCATCCCGGCGGTATTGCACTACTACATGCGCTTCAGCGATGAGGTGGACGAGTCCAGTGTTACCGATTTCTTCCTGGGCGCTGCGGCCGTCGGCATCCTGTGCAAGAAGAACGCCTCCATCTCCGGCGCCGAAGTAGGCTGCCAGGGTGAGGTCGGCTCTGCCTGCGCCATGGCCGCTGCCGGCCTTGCGCAAGTGTTGGGCGCGACCCCGGCGCAGCTGGAAAACGCCGCGGAAATTGCCCTGGAGCACAACCTGGGGCTCACCTGCGACCCGGTGGGCGGGTTGGTGCAGGTGCCGTGCATCGAGCGCAACGCGATTGCTGCGGTAAAAGCCATCAACGCGGTGCAAATGGCCCTGCGTGGCGATGGCGAGCACTTCATTTCCCTCGACCAGGTGATCCGTACCATGCGCGACACCGGTGCCGACATGCACGACAAGTACAAGGAAACCTCCCGCGGTGGCCTGGCGGTCAGTGCCATCGAATGCTGATGTTTCAGTAGGCACCCAGGGCCTCTTGGCGGTTGAACCCGGCAAGAGGCCCTCGAGTTTCAAGGCAGCGCAAAATGCCTGCCAATGCTCCTTTATGGTGCACTCCAATCAGCCGATTGCCGGATGTCGTAATCAGTGTGGGGCTTGTCGGTGACACTAAACAGTGTCGTTTCTGGGCAACTGCCCCACGGCGTGTCACCAAACTGCTCAGCCGTTACCCGCACGGCGCCTAGCACGGCTGTTTGGGACAACTTGGCCAGCACATCCAAAGCCTATGATTTGCCTGACAAAGGGGTCGTTTTCAGGTTTTTTTGGATGGCCATTCAATTTCAGGCACGGCGTTTGCGTAGGTAATGGTCACCCACCCCCGGCATGTGGCGGGGGCAATAACAAGAAAATGAGTGCCCGCCTGAGGCACATCCAGCATTTGTGTGAGGAGAAACCGCGATGACGTCCTACACCTCCGGGACCCCGTCCCAGAACCGCACAGCACCCCAGTCCATCGGGTTTCTTCTATTGGACAATTTCACCCTGATTTCCCTGGCTTCGGCTGTGGAGCCCCTGCGCATGGCCAACCAGCTGTCCGGCCGCGAACTGTACCGCTGGCACACGCTGACGGTCGATGGCGGCCAGGTGTGGGCCAGCGATGGTTTGCAGATTACCCCGGATGCGGCCATGCACAGCGCCCCTGCGATCGACACCGTGATCGTCTGCGGCGGTGTAGGCATTCAGCGCACCGTTACCCGCGAGCACGTGACCTGGCTGCAAGCCCAGGCGCGTCAGTCGCGGCGCCTGGGTGCCGTGTGCACCGGCAGTTGGGCCTTGGCCTGTGCCGGCCTGCTCGACGGCTTTGATTGCAGCGTGCACTGGGAATGCCTGGCCGCCATGCAGGAGGCCTACCCGCGGGTCAACATGAGTACCCGCCTGTTCACCCTCGACCGCAACCGCTTCACCAGCTCTGGCGGCACCGCGCCGCTGGACATGATGCTGCACCTGATCAGCCGCGACCACGGCCGCGAGCTGTCGGCGGCAATCTCCGAAATGTTCGTCTACGAGCGCATTCGCAACGAGCAGGATCACCAGCGCGTGCCGCTCAAGCACATGCTCGGCACCAACCAGCCGAAACTGCAGGAAATCGTCGCGCTGATGGAAGCCAACCTGGAAGAGCCGATCGACCTGGACGAGTTGGCGGTGTATGTGTCGGTGTCGCGGCGCCAGCTCGAGCGGTTGTTCCAGAAGTACCTGCACTGCTCGCCGTCGCGCTACTACCTGAAGCTGCGCCTTATCCGCGCCCGGCAGCTGCTCAAACAGACACCCATGTCGATCATCGAAGTGGCATCGGTGTGCGGTTTCGTATCCACGCCGCACTTCTCCAAATGCTACCGCGAGTACTTTGGCATTCCGCCGCGTGATGAGCGCGTGGGCTCCAACACTA
>NZ_BCBD01000044.1:0-34610 GCF_001320345.1 Pseudomonas sp. NBRC 111127
ATGATTGGCTTCATTCCCCTGACACCCTGCCTGATCGTCGCCTGCACGATCGCCGCATGGACCGGTCGCAAATTCGACCCACCTGGAAAATCCTGGCTATATCGATTCCAGACGCGCTCACTACAACTGACAGTCCTGCTGATGGTTATCGTCGCCCCGGCAATGATCGCACTGACGATCGCCACGCTTTCGGCGCAAGGCTACTGGTCGTGCCCCAAGCTGCGCATTTCAGGTTCTGGCTGGCAAATGTTCTGGGTGAACGATGAGCGCGTGTGCTTCAAGCCGGACTTCTACATCAACGACCACTGGCCATGCAAAACGATCGGCAGGAAGGACATCTGCATTCAGGTGGATGGCCGCTAGATGCATGTCTCGAAGGCGCAACCCAGCATGAAATTCAATGACACCTACACCAGCCAAGCGCACCGTTTTTCGCTTGGGATAGAACTGGCTTCATGGCAGTTCTACCTGTCGATCCCGGTCAGCAACGCCCTGGTCGATTACGAAGAGTATTACCGCATCGACCAGGCCCGGTACACGGCCTGGCTACAGGATCCATCAGCAGCGCTGCCCATAGTCGTTCGATGCCGCCGCCGCGAACTGGACCATGCCCTAATGATGCAACCTGGCACCCAGCGCGGCACAGCTGAGCCGTGCACTTGGGATCTGACGGAAATCTCCGCGGTACTGGCGCGTGCAGCAACCTTGCTGCTGCGCGATGGCAGTTACTCAAGCTGGGCCAACACGCTCCTGGGCTACCACTCACGGCTGCACAGCGACCCCGAACAGGTTCGCTTGAGCGTGTTCGCCATGCCCTGCGGGATGGGCACGCTCAGCGTTGCCGTCCTGTACGAAAACGGCACGCTGTCGGTCGAGGCCACTGATGAATTACACGCCTTGCTCGGGTGGTTACGGGAGTGGGCAATCGAGGGTCGCATGGTGGGCGCAAAGCCGCTCTGACAACCCTCACGAAACCGCTTCGGCACGCCATATTCCGTCGCATTGCCATCATTGAAACGCGCCGCGACGGAAGTCGAATGCCAATGGCATGACGCAAAAAAATGAGACCCGCTTCACTTTTTGAAAAAAACTTTTTACGGCAATTTTTACCGTTCTCTTAGCTCTTCAGCCCCCTGACTTTAGGGGTAAAACCCCCATTTCCCGCACTCGAAACCCACCGTCAATGGCATGGCGCCATCATTGCGCGGCATCACAAAATAGGGAAAAAATCGCGCCCCTCGCCGGAACTTCTTCCGCAGCGGGGTGCCCTACTCGGCATTGCTGGCAACACGATATTCATGTGCCAGCACTCAAATTGCCGCAGCCGAGAGGCGCGATTTTCAGGTCCTCGCCATTGGCGTTTCAGGACGATCAAGCAGGCTCATGGACGATGTACCGATGACACAGACTTTTGATGTCGAAGCACTGATCAAGCTGCGTAGCCAGACGCGGGCGATCTCCGATGCGCTGAAGGCGCAGGCGGCGGATTACCTTGCCACCGTGGCACCGCTGATCCGTCCGCAAACCCTGTTTGGCGAATACCTGCAAGGCGCCCAGCGCAGCAGCGGGCGCGAAACCCAGGGCCATTTCCAGTCGTTGATCGAACTCTACGAGCGCATCGGCTCGGCCGCGCCGTTCCAGCTGGTCAGCGAGCTGGAAGTGCCGCTGAACCTGATCAGCACCACCCCCGAACTGTTCCCGCTGGAATACGACAAGGTCCTCGAACAGAGCGGCCAGGTCATCCGCATCACCAGCCCCACGCGCTGGGTGGTGGGCTTCCACGCCTTCGACCTGGCGCAGTTTCGCAATGTAATCAAAGACCCCAACCGCAGCAGCGCCGAGCTGTACCGCTTCGTGGTGCACTACCTGGTGCTGTTCTACTGCCTCAGCAAGTCCCCGGGCCTGGGCCGGCTGTTCGAAGGCCTGCGCTACGCTCTGAGCTTCGAGCGCCTCAAAGGTTTTGGCGACTTGCCTTTCTGCGTCATCAGCGCGCCGGTGCGTTCGGAACTTCCGGACGATTCGGTCATCCGTAGCAGCACGCAGATTGCCGGCAACACCAGCTTCGAAGAGCTGGTGGGCCGCGACAACATTCTGGAAATGAACGACGAGATCCGTCAGCGCCTGCTGCGGACGATCGAAGGACTGTAACGCGCAGGGCCCGGATACGGGCGGCGCAATGATTCGCAGCGAACTGCTTGCACTGGAGAATACGATGGCGAAGAAGGAAAGCACCCAGCACAAACTCGACCGCGTCCGCGCGCCCCGGGTCCATATCACCTACGACGTGGACATCGGCGATGCCATCGAGAAAAAGGAGCTGCCCTTCGTCGTCGGCGTACTGGGCGACTTCTCCGGCAACCCGCTGGAGCCATTGCCCAAGCTCAAGGACCGCAAGTTCGTGTTCATCGACCGCGACAACTTCAACGGCGTGCTCAAGGGCATCAAGCCACGCCTGACCTACCGCGTCGACAACACCCTGGCCAAGAACGGCACCCAGCTGGGCGTCGAGCTGAACTTCAACAGCCTCGAAGACTTCGAGCCGCAAAACGTGGTGAAGCAGGTTGAACCGCTGCGCAAGCTGCTGGAAGTGCGCAATAAGCTGGCAGACCTGCGCAACAAGATGGGCGGCAACGACAAGCTCGAAGAGCTGCTGATGGACGTGCTGCAAAACACCGAGAAGCTCAAGACATTGGGTAAGGAATTCGGCCGTGAGGCTGAAGTGAAAGACCCATCCAGCAGCGACCGCGCCTGAGCAGGAGCCCGAACATGACTGACAAGCAAACCGCACCGCAACAGGCCGGCGACCTGGTCGAGGTAGAAAGCTTCGCCCCACAGGCCTCGCTGCTCGACAGCATCATCTCGCAAAGCCGCGTGGCCCGCTCCGACACCGAGCGCAATCGCACCCGCGACCTGATCGGCGAACTGGTGAACCAGGTGCTCGAGGGTGAGATGACCCCGAGCAAGGACCTGATCGCCGTGCTCGACTCACGTATCGCCGAGATCGATTCGATGCTCTCCGAGCAGATGAACGAGATCATGCACGCCAGCGAATTCCAGCAGCTGGAAGCCTCCTGGCGCGGCCTGAAATACCAGGTAGACCAGACCGAGACCAGCACCACGCTGAAAATCCACCTGCTCAATGCCTCGAAGAAGGACCTGGTGCGCGACCTGAAGGCCGCCAGCGAATTCGACCAGAGCGCACTGTTCAAGAAAGTCTACGAAGAAGAGTACGGCACCTTCGGTGGCGCGCCTTTCGGCATGTTGATCGGTGACTACGAGTTCAACCGCAACCCCGAAGACATGTACCTGCTGGAGGAGATCTCGCACGTGGCCGCGGCGGCCCATGCTCCGTTCATTTCGGCTGCCTCCCCCGAGCTGTTCGGCTGGGACTCGTTCACCGAGATGTCCGGCCCGCGTGACCTGGCGAAGATCTTCGACACCGTCGAATACGCCAAGTGGAAGTCGTTCCGCGCTTCGGAAGATTCGCGCTACGTCGGCCTCACCCTGCCCCACGTGCTCGGCCGCCTGCCATACGGCCCGGATACCACGCCAGTGGAGGAATTCAACTTCGTCGAGAGCGTTGACGGCCGCGACCACAATAAGTACCTGTGGATGAACGCCGCCTACGCCCTGGGCACCCGCGTCACCGATGCCTTCTCCCGCTACGGCTGGTGCGTGGCGATCCGCGGCGTTGAAGGCGGCGGCCTGGTCGAAGGCCTGCCGACCCACACCTTCAAGACCGACGACGGCGAAATCGCCCTCAAGTGCCCGACCGAAATCGCCATCACCGACCGCCGCGAAAAAGAGCTGTCGGACCTCGGCTTCATCCCGCTGGTGCATTGCAAGGGCACCGACTACGCGGCATTCTTCGGCACCCAGTCGGCGCAAAAGCAGAAGCAGTACAACACCGACATCGCCAACGCCAACGCACGCCTGTCGGCCCAACTGCAGTACATCTTCGCCACGTCGCGCATCGCCCATTACATGAAGGCGATCATGCGCGACAAAATCGGCAGCTTCGCCTCGCGCATGGACGTGGAGCGCTTCCTCAACCAGTGGCTGGCCAGCTACGTGCTGCTCGACGATACCGCCAGCCAGGAAGCCAAGGCCAAGTTCCCGCTGCGCGAAGCCCGCGCCGAGGTTTTCGAAGTGCCCGGCAAGCCAGGGGTATACAAAGCCGTGACCTACCTGCGCCCGCACTACCAGCTGGACGAACTGACCGCCTCGCTGCGCCTGGTGGCCGAGTTGCCGCAGGGCGCCCGCGGCTGATCAGCCGCTGTGTACAGGGATGACACATGAGTAACCAAGCCCGGCTGCTGCCCTCGCTGCTCGACCGCCTGCTGGACGACCGCCCTCACCAGTCGGCCGAGCCGGCCGCGCAGCGTACCTGCTCACTGGCCGAATACAAGGCCAGCATCGTGCGCGACCTTGAAGTGCTGGTTAACACGCGCCAGTCGCTGGTCGCCGAAGAGCTCGAGGGTTTCAGTCAGCTTGAGGGCTCCATCCTTGAATACGGCATGCCTGACTTCATCAGCCGCAGCGTACTCGACCCGCACGATCGCCGCCTGATCCAGCAGCAGCTGGAGCGGGCGATCAGCACCGGCGACCGGCGCTTTCGCCGGGTGCGGGTTCAGCTGTTGGCCCAGCAGAACGGCCACCGCATGTTGACCTTCCGGGTAGACGCTGTATTGCGTCTGCAGGATATCAGCCGCCAGGTGTCATTCGACGCCGTGCTGCAGGTCAACACCCAGGAATACAAAGTACAGAACCTCAACTGATGCTCGACGAACTGCTGCCCTACTACGAAAAGGAACTGTCGCACCTGCGCTTCCTCGGCCAGGAGTTTGCCGCGCAGTACCCGAAAATTGCTTCGCGGCTACTGATCGAGGGCGACAATTGCGAAGACCCGCATACCGAGCGCCTGATCGAGGCGTTTTCGTTCCTTTCCGCGCGGGTGCATAAAAAACTCGATGACGAGTTTCCGGAAATCGTCGAGTCCTTCCTTGAGGTGCTGTACCCGCACTACCTGCGCCCAACCCCGTCGATGTCGATCGCCGAGCTGAGCCTGGGCAAGCACGAGAAGGTGACCGAAGCCTACCGCGTGGCGCGCCATACCGAGATGCATGCCAACGCCGTTGAGGGCGTGGTGTGTAAATTCCGCACTTGCTACCCGGTTGAGTTATGGCCGATTGCGGTGCAGAAGGCCACGTTCGCCGAAATGGAGCGCTCCGCTTTCAACGGCCACAGCGCCGACCTGGTCGCCCGCCTGAGCATCGATCTGGCCGCCACCGGCGACGCCCTGTTCGGGCAAATGCAAATCGACCGCCTGCGCTTCTTCCTCGACGGTGAAGCAACGCTGATGCTGCATTTGTACGAGCTGCTGTTCAACAACCTCGCCAAGGCGACCCTGAGCTTCCACGACCAAGGCCGCAGGCGCGAAATCGTGCTGCCAGCAGGTGCCCTGAGCGCTGTAGGTTATGGGCGTGACGAAGGCCTGGTGGACTATTCCGAACGCTCGTTCCTGGGCTACCGGCTGTTGCACGAGTATTTCACCTTCCCAGACAAGTTCATGTTCTTCGACCTCGGCGGGTTCGCTCGCCCCCTGAATGGTCAGGCCGTGGAACAGGTACAGGTCAATTTCTATTTCAGCGACTACGACCTGGGCGACCGCCTGGCGCGGCTGAGCCAGAACATCGGGCGCAACAACTTCAAGCTCAACTGCACGCCAATCATCAACTTGTTCCGGCAACAGGCCGAGCCGATCAAGCTTACCCATACGCGGCACGAGTACCCGGTCACCCCCGACACCCGCCTGCACAATGCCGCAGAAGTGGTGTCGATCGATCGGGTACGGCGCGTGCGCAAACTGGGTGGCATCGACCAGGTCGCCACCTGCCAGGCATTCTTCGAGCCGCGTGGCGAGCAAGACCCGCACACCAGCTTCTGGATCGCCCGCCGGCGCAACCAAGGCGATGCCACAGCGATGAGCATCCGCGTGGTCGACCGCGACCTGGAGCTGATAGACGCCAGCAGCGATACCCTCAGCATCAGCCTTACCTGCAGCAACCGCGATGTGCCGCTGATGCTGCCTTTCGGTGGTGAACGCGGTGATTTCAACATCCCGGCCAACTCGGTGATCAAGGACATCCGCTGCCTGCGCAAGCCCACCGCCACCATGCGTGTGCCACTGGGCAAAGGCCTTATCTGGCGGCTTATTGCGCACCTGTCGCTCAACCACCTGTCGCTGGTAAGCCAGGGCCGCGAAGTACTGCTCGAATTGCTGTCGCTCTACAACTACCGCAACGTCTCGGCCATTCGTAAACAAATCAACGGCATCAAGGCTATCGCCAGCGAACCGGTGGTTGCGCGTATCGGGCACCCGCGGCCGAACTTCGTGCGCGGTGTGGGTATCACCCTGACGCTGGACGAAAGCCAGTTCACCGGCAGCGGTGTGTTCCTGTTCGGCATGGTGCTGGACCATTTCTTCGGCCAGTACTGTTCGATGAACAGCTTCACCCAACTGACGCTGCGTACCCAACAACGAGAAAAGAGAGTCGTCCAATGGCCAGCACGCACTGGCGATCAGCCCCTGGTCTGATCGATCAGGCCCGAGCCGAGCCGCACCGATTCGAATTTTTTCAATTGGTGCGCCTGCTTCGCCTGCACTACAGCCGCACCGGGCGCATGGACCTGGCAACGCGCCCGCACGAAGACCCGCTACGTTTTCGCACCCAGCTGTCCCTGGCGTTCCCGGCGAGCGAAGTCAGCGACTTGCATTTCGAACGCGAGGGCAAGGTTTCGCCGGCCGGCCGGCCGTTGTCGGAGGTCCAGGTGACCTTCATGGGCCTGGTAGGGCCGTCTGGTGTGCTGCCACGCCCGTACACCGAGCTGCTGTTGGAGCGGCACGTACAGTATCGCGACGATGCTGCGCATGCGTTCCTCGACATGTTTTCGCACCGCATGACCACGCTGTTCTACGAAGCCTGGCAAAAGTACAAGTTTCATATCGAACACGAGCGCAACGGCACATCGCGCTTCGACAGCTACCTGCTCAACATGGTGGGGTTCGGGCCCATGGCCCAGCGGCTCAAGTTCGAGCAGCAGCCCACGGCGCTGCGCCGCGAGCTGTTCAGCTACTTTGCCGGCCTGCTCAGCCAGAAGCCACGCAACGCCCTGAACCTGGAGCGCATGCTCGGCTTCTACTTCGCGCTGCCGATCAAAGTCCGCCAGTTCGCCGGGCGCTGGCTGCGCCTGCAGCCGGAACAATGTACCCAGCTTGGGCGGCGCAATGCTCAGCTGGGCCACAGTGCCGTGGCCGGTAACCGGGTCTGGGACTACCAGTCGTGCATCCGCATCGAGCTCGGCCCGCTTGGCCTGGCCGATTACCAACGGTTCCAGCCCGGCACCGCGTGCTACCGCAAGCTGGTCGAGCTGGTGCGCTTCTACCTGGGTGCCGAGCTGGATTTCGAAATTGCCCCGCGGCTCAAGCCCGAGGCTGTACCACCCGCCCAGCTCGGTCGCACAGGCAACCTTGCCCTGGGCTGGCTGGGCTGGCTCAAACGTCCTGGCCGTGACGCGGAGCCATCGCGTTGCGCCGTCTTCCACATTCCTTACGATGGGGTCGCCTTGTGAACCTGAAGTCTTTGTTCGCCAAGCTCAACGAAACCAGCCGCACGGCGACAGAAAGCGCTGCAGCCCTGTGCCTCTCGGAGCAACACTACGACGTGGAAGTCGAGCACCTGCTGTTGCAGCTGCTCGATGCCGGCGACACTGACCTGGCGCCGATCCTGCGCCACTACGATGTGGTCGCCGAGCGCCTGCAGGCGCAACTGGTAACGGCCCTGGGCACATTCAAGAAAGGCAACACCCGCACCCCGGCGCTGTCGCCATATATCACCCGCATGATCGAACAGGCCTGGCTGCTGGCATCGATCGAGTACGGCGTCGCGCAAGTACGCAGTGCCCATCTGCTGCAAGCCCTGCTGGACGATGCCGAACTGCATCGCGTAGTGGTCGCCTCGGCCCCTGAGCTGGAGAAGATCAACCCAGACGACCTTCGCCTGAACCTTGCCGCCCTGGTCGAGGGCAGCGCCGAATCGCGCCACGCCAGCGCCTTGGCTGGCCCAGCGGCACCGGCCCCTGCCACGGGCAAGGCTGGCGGCAAGACCCCGGCGCTGGACCAATACACGGTCAACCTTACCCAAAGTGCCCGCGAAGGCCGCATCGACCCCGTGCTTGGGCGCGAATTCGAGGTGCGGCAGATGGTCGACATTCTCACGCGCCGCCGGCAGAACAATCCGATCCTCACCGGTGAGGCCGGGGTGGGCAAAACAGCCGTAGTCGAAGGTCTGGCCCTGCGCATTGCCCAAGGCGACGTGCCGGCCGTGCTCAAGGATGTGGCACTGCATACCCTCGACCTGGGGTTGCTGCAGGCGGGCGCCGGGGTCAAAGGTGAGTTCGAGAACCGCCTCAAGGCAGTGATCGAAGAGGTCAAGCGCAGCCTGCACCCGATCATCCTGTTCATCGATGAAGCCCACACCCTGATCGGCTCCGGTGGCCAGGCGGGGCAAAATGACGCCGCCAACCTGCTCAAGCCTGCGCTGGCACGTGGCGAGCTGCGCACCATCGCCGCCACCACCTGGGCCGAGTACAAGAAGTACTTCGAAAAGGACGCAGCCCTCGCCCGCCGCTTCCAGGTGGTCAAGGTCGAAGAGCCGGATGAAGACAAAGCCATCCACATGCTGCGCGGCCTGCTTGGCAAAATGCGCGAACACCACAAGGTGGCGGTCATGGACGAAGCGCTGGTGCAGGCAGTGCGCCTGTCCAACCGCTACATCACCGGCCGCCAGCTACCCGACAAAGCTGTCAGCGTGCTCGACACCGCCTGCGCACGCATCGCCCTGGCGCAAACCTCGCAGCCTGGCGCACTGGAAGACTGCCGTCGGCAGATCGACAACCTGCAAGCTGAAATCAGCGTGCTGGGCGACGAAGCCGGCAAAGGCCACGATCATGCCCGCCGCCTCGGCGAACTGCAGGCTGCCTTGCAAGCCGCGCAGTTGCAGGAGCAGCAACTGAACACCCAGTGGCAACAGGAACTGGCACTGGTCGAACAGCTCAAGGCGCTGAGCGCCGCCAGTGAAGCCGACCCCGCGCAGCTCAATGCCCTGCGCAGCGAACTGGCCCGGGTGCAAGGCGACCAGCCACTGGTGCATGCCTTGGTCGACAGCGGCGCCATCGCCCAGGTCATCAGCGGCTGGACCGGTATCCCGCTGGGCAAGATGCTGCGCGACGAGATCGATACCGTTCAGCGCTTGCCTGAACTGCTGAGCCAGCGCGTATTGGGCCAGGACCATGCCCTGCATGAAATCGGCAAACGCATCAAGATTTCCCGTGCGCGCATGGAAGACCCGAACAAACCGATCGGCGTATTCCTGCTGCTTGGCCCCAGCGGCGTCGGCAAGACCGAAACCGCCCTGGCCCTTGCCGACACCCTGTATGGCGGTGAACGCAACCTGATCACCATCAACATGTCCGAGTACCAGGAAGCGCATACGGTATCCAGCCTCAAAGGCTCACCACCGGGCTATGTCGGCTACGGCGAAGGCGGCGTGCTGACAGAGGCGGTGCGCCGCAAACCGTACAGCGTGGTACTGCTGGACGAGGTGGAAAAGGCTCACCCCGATGTACTTGAACTGTTCTTCCAGGTGTTCGACAAAGGGGTGCTGGACGACGGTGAAGGCCGCGAGATCAATTTCCGCAACACGGTGATCATCCTCACCTCCAACACCGGCACCGAGCACATCATGCACACCTGCCTGAATGCCGAGCAGCAGCCCACCCCCGCAGCCATCATCGAAGGCCTGCGCGGTGAGCTGAACCAGGTATTCAAGCCAGCTTTCCTTGGCCGCCTGAGCATCGTGCCGTTCTACCCGGTGCAGGACCAGGTGCTGGAGCGCATCGTCGCGCTCAAGCTCGAGCGCATCGCCAAGCGCTTCGCGCGCAACCACCAGGCCGAACTGAGCTACGAACCGGCGTTGGTGAAGGCCATCGCCGCACGCTGCACCGAAGTCGATAGCGGTGCGCGCAACATCGACAACATTCTGTCCCAGACCCTGATGCCAGAGCTCGCCCAGCGCGTGCTAGAGCGCATGGCCCAGGGCACGCCCATCGAGCGCCTGGTCATCGAGCTGGGCAGCGATGGCGATTTCGCCTATCGCCTGGCCTGACCCGCACCCGGAGGTTTTTGCCGTCATGTACCACAAGCACACTGCCCTCAAACGCTTGACTGCCCTTGCCCTGCTGTTGGCAATGGCCGGCTGCGGGGTTACCGACCGAATCGGCAAGCGCATGGAAGACAGCTGGGCGGCCGACATGCTGGCCGACAGCGAAAAAGTCATTCTGACCTCTGATGGCGGCAACCAGCTCAACCCGGATGCCGACGGCAAACCGCTGTCGGTGGTGATGCGCGTGTACCAGCTGACCGACCTCGAGCGCTTCGCCGCCAGCGATGCCGAAACCCTGTGGGCTACCCCGCAGAAAGCCCTGGGCAACACCCTGGTGGAGGCACGCGAGATCACCCTGCTACCGGGCATTGGCCAGATCGACCAATGGCCGCTGGCCAAGAGCGCCCGGTATGTCGGCGTGGCAGCGTTTTTCCGCGACGAGCAGGATGCCCGCTGGAAAGTCGCCTTCGACGCCGACTCGCTGCGCAAGGACGGGATCTGGTTCTCATCGGACGGCCTGCGCGTGCTGGTAGACAAGACCGAGATCCATGCCATGCGCGGTGTGGACGTATTGAACAAGCCGCCGACCGCCGAGCAGCAGGCCGCCGCCGAGCGCGCCAGGCAAGCCGCGCCTGGCCTCACGGACAAGGTGCAGGACGCCGCGCTCGACAAGGCCAGCGATATGGCTGGCAAATCAGCACAAAACGCCGTCGACAATTCCTTCAACTCTTTCGTGGATAGCGTCAAATGAGCAAGCAGAGCCGGGTGATGTGGTCGGAAGGCATGTTCCTGCTGCCCCAGCACTTTCAGTATCAGGACGAGTTTCACCAACATCAGTTGGCCGAAGCGACCCTGCGCGGCACCCCCTTCCATTGGGGTGTACAGGCGCTGCAAGTGGACGAGGACGCCCTGAGCAACGGTTCGCTGCAACTCAAGCGCCTTAAGCTGGTTTTCCCCGATGGCAGCCTGTACGACGCGCCGCAGCACGACCCACTGCCGGCCGCGCGTGACCTCAAAGACCTGCTCAAGGCCAACGACCTCAAGGTGTACGCTGCCCTGAAGCTGCCTGAGCCGTTCGGCCTCAACTACGTCGAAGACGGCCAGGAACACAAGGCAGCGCGGCGCTATCGTAAACAGTTCGACACCCTGCCCGACCTCAACGAAGGCGAACTGGAGAACGAGATTACCAGTCTGCGCCTGAACGTCGTGCTGCTGGTCGACGGCGATAGCCTCGATGGCTATAGCTACTGCCCACTGGCCAAGCTGACCCGCAACAGCATGGGCGGTTTCAATCTGGACCCGCATTTCGTCCACCCTACCCTGCACCTGGGTTGCCACGAAACCCTGGCCGGCATTGGCAAGCGCCTGCTCGGCGCCTTGCAGGCCAAAAGCAAGGCACTGTCTGGCCGGCGCCGCGAACGCGCCGACCAGATCGCCGAATTCGGCTCCAGTGACGTCACCTTGTTCTGGCTGCTGAACACCGTCAACCGGGCGCACCCGCAACTGGCCCACCTGCTGGCCCACCCACGCCTGCACCCAGAGCGCCTGTACCTGTTCCTTGCCGACCTTGCCGGTGGCCTGCTGACCTTCACCCTCGACACTCAACTGGCCGACATCCCCGAGTACGACCACCACGACCCCGCCGCATCGCTGGTCAAGCTGGACGAGATGATCAGGGTGATGCTGGACAACGTCGTGCCCAACCAGTGCATCGTCATCAACCTCACCCAGACCAAACCGTCGTATTGGCAAGGGCAGTTGCACGACCCGCGCCTGGTCGAGGCCGACTTCTACGTGTCGGTCCATGCCGACATGCCCGGTGCCAGCTTGCTGGAACTGGTGCCGCGGGCCTTCAAGATCGGCTCGCCCGAAGACATCGAGGTGGTGGTCAACAGTGCCATGCCCGGCGTTACCCTCAACCACGCCGCGCGGCTCCCCAACGCGATCCCGGTGCGCCTGGACAACCAGTACTTCGCCATCGAGCCGCATGGCCAGGTGTATGAGCGAATGATGAACGCCCAGACCATCTGCTTCTACGCGCCCAGCGCCTTTACCAACCTCAAGCTTGAACTGATGGCGGTGCTCAAATGACCGAAGCCGTACTGCAACAGGGCGCTACCATGCCCACCCCTGCCAAACCGTCGCTCAAGGACCTGGTGCAAGACTTCATCAGCATGGCGCTGATCGTGCGCCGTGGCCGCCAGGTCACTTCGGTGCAGGCCTTCGAAGGAAGTGTCGAACGCTTCTTCGCCAACCTTGAACGTGACGCCCGTGCCGCCAACTACAGCGCCGAACAGGTCAAGGACACCCAGTACGCGCTTTGCGCCTTCCTGGATGAAAGCGTGTTGCGCGCTGGCGACAACGCGTTGCGCCAGCACTTCGAGCTGCAACCCTTGCAGTTCCGCTATTTCGGCGTGCACCTGGCGGGTGAAGGCTTTTTCGAAAAGGTCGAGGCTCTGCGGGGCGATGTCAAACAGAACCTCGATGTGCTCGAGGTTTATCACCTGTGCCTGGCGCTTGGCTTCGAGGGCAAGTTCAGCCTTGGCCAGAAAGACCAGCTGCGTTACCTGGCCAACACTCTCGGCCAGGACATCGCCCGCTACCGCAAGGCACCCAAGGCCTTGTCACCGGACTGGGCACTGCCGGACCAGGTGTCGCAGATGCTGCGCCACGAAGTGCCGCTGTGGGTGTACCTGGCGCTGATCGCGCTGGTTTGCGTCGCCGTGTACCTGACCCTTGACTGGTTGCTGGACAAGGACGTCGCCGCCCTCTCCGAACAAATCCGCCAGCTGTTCAGTGCCTGAGTGCACCTCAGGTAGCCGAGTCAGGAAGACATGAAAACATTACTGCGCCTCTTGAAAAGTTTCTGGGTTCTGCTGCTACTGCTGTGGCTGGGGAGCCTGTTGGTCTGTTGGCTGGTGTCGCCGCTGCTGCCGTGGCTGCAGCAGCACCTGCCCGAAGCCCTGGCCATCATCAGCGCCTGCTTCCTGCTGGCCGTCGTGCTGCGCCAGTACCAGCGTATTCGTGCCGAGCACAACCTGGAGAACCTGCTGCAGATCGAAGTCGACCGCTCGTGGAATGCCACCGGCGAGTTCCGTGACCAGCAGGTACTGCGCGAGCGCCTCAAGCATGCCATCAGCATGCTGCGCACCGACCGCTCCGCCGGCGGCGGTGGCAAATCGGCGCTGTCCGACCTGCCCTGGTACCTGGTGGTCGGCATGTCGGCGGCAGGCAAGACTTCGCTGCTGACCCACTCCGGCCTGTCAGCCAGTATCGCCACCGCCAACGACAGCGAAAGTGGCACCCAGCACTGCGACTGGTATTTCAGCCCCGACGCGGTGATGATCGACACCGCCGGCCGTTACCTGCGTGACGACCAGTCGGCAAGCGAGTTTTCGGCGTTCCTGCGCATGCTGCGCAAGCAGCGCGGCAAGGCAGCGATCAATGGCCTGGTGCTGGTGGTCAGCCTGCCCGAACTGCTGGCCGCTAACAGCGAAGAGCGTGATGCCCTGGCAGCGCAGCTGGTAGCCCGGGTGGAAGAATACGCCCAGTGCCTCGACACCAACCCACCGCTCTACCTGATGCTCAGCAAGACCGACCAGTTGCCGGGCTTCAGCCAGGCTTTTGATGGCCTGGACCTGCACCAACGCCAGCAACCGCTGGGCATGACCTTCGCGTTGTCGGAAATCCGCAACCAAGGCCTGCAGGCGGTGCTGCAGGCGCGCCTGGGCAACCTGCACAGCCACATTCGCCAGCACGTCGACGCACAAGTGATCGCCTTGGGCGCTGCAGCCGACAGCACGCTGCTGAACTTCCCGCAATACTTCGCCGCGCTGGGCGGTGTGCTCGAGCAGTTCCTCGGGCACTTCACCCACGGCCAGCGCAGCGGCGCCCCACTGATGCTGCGCGGCCTGTACTTCACCAGCGCCCTGCAGACCGGGCAACAACTGGGGCACGTGTACGAAGACGCCATCGCCGACGAATTCGCCTTGCAGGCGGCCGAGGATGGCCAGGCCGAACAGGCTGGCACGCCAACGGGCAACCGCAGCTACTTCATTACCGACACCTTCCGCCGGGTCATTTTCCCCGACCGTGACCTGAGCCTGTATCACTCGCGCCAAGGCCGCCAAGCGGGGCTCAGCCCGCTGCTGCTGGGCCTGGCCGTTGCCGCCGGCGTGCTGCTTGTCAGCTGGCAGGCAGTGTCGTTCGTCAACAACCGCCAATGGCTGGACAATCTGCGCCTGCAGCTGGCCCAGATAGGCCAGGCCGAAGACAGCCAGCAGCAGTTGGCCGCGGGCAAAGGCCTGCAAGTGCTGCGCGAGCAGATGGCCACTGTCGAGTCGCATCGCACACAAGGCGTGCCGCTGCGCCTCAGCGCCGGCCTGTACCACGGTGAGGCGGTTGACCAGGTGACCCGCAGCGCGTATTTGGCGCAATTGCGCAGCCAGGCCCTGGAACCGATCGCCCGTAGCCTGCAAGTGCAAATGCGCGCGTTCAATACCTTCGCCGCGGGTATCAACCAGTCACTGGAGTTCACCCCGGCCCCGCCGAAAAAGCGCAACGCCAAGCCATTGGCCCCAGCGGTTGCAGCCAAAGCGCAGGCCGCGCTGGCCAACACCCGCGCAGGCGCCCATGCGGCCAAGGTCAACCTGGCCACAGCCAGCGATGCCGCCGAGCTGTCCGCGACCACCGGTGGCCTGTCGTTGTCCGAAGAGATGCTGGGGCGCCTCGACGAGCAGCAAGTCGCCTCGATCATCGATGCCTACAACACGCTCAAACTGTACCTGCTGCTGACGGCACCCGACGCCCACCCAGACCCGGCCTTCATTGCCGCAAGCCTGCCACAGGCCTGGGCCGCGGCGGCCGGCGAAGGCACCCCCGCCAGCGCCGACGTGATCGGCGCAAACACTCCTTTGTATGTGCAGTTGCTGGAACAGGGCCAGGCGCCTTCACTGCCACGCAACGACCAACTGATCAACGAAACTCGGCAGAACCTCAAGTCGTTCATGATTTCCAGTTCGCTGGTCGATCGCGAATACCTGCGCCTGCAACTCGAATCCAGCCGCCAATTCCCGGCACTGAGCCTCAACGACCTTGTACCTCAACCTGGGCGCGCACTGCTGTACGGGTCGGCCGGGGTACCTGCGATCTATACCCGCCAAGGCTGGGATACGTTCGTCAAGCCTGAACTGATCAAGCTGGTATCGAGCAACTTGCGCAACGAGTCAGACTGGGTACTGGACGGCGACGGCGGCGATGCCCTGGTGCAGAAGGCCAACTTCGTGCGCGAATTCATGAGCCGCTACAAGCGCGATTACACCCAAGCCTGGTACAAGATGGTCAGTAGCGTGGGCGTGCGCCACTTCGCCGACCTGGCATCGGCGACCCAGCAGTTGGGGCTTTTGAGCGACGTTCAGCACTCTCCCGTGAAGAACCTGCTGCAGGCTGTGAACGACAATACCCAGTGGGACCTGCCGGTCAAACGCGAAGTACCGTCGGCCGGCACTGGTCGTGATGACGGTTTCTGGAGCAAGGTTACCGGGCTGTTCGACGCCAACGACAGCCTGCCTGCCAACGTAGCCCCGGCCCTGCCGGCGGTGGACGATGGCAGCCTAGCCAAGCGCTTCGAACCGGTTGCCCGGGTATTCGCCCAGAACAACGCCGAAGGCGCCGACAGCACCATCATGGACCGCTATCTGGCGGCGCTGCGCAAGCTCAAGGTCCGCATGAACAACATCCAGCGGTCGCAGGATGTCGGCAAAAGCAGCAAGCAGCTGATCAGCGAAACCCTGGAAGGCCAGCCAAGCGAGGTCACCACGGTACGCAATTACGTGGAAACCAGCGTCGACACCAGCCAGGACAGCCTGTCGCGTTCGCTGCAAGGCTTGTTCAACCTGCCGATCCAGTACGCCTGGGCGACCTTGCGTGACCCGGCCGGCCAGCAGATCGCCAAAGCCTGGGCGCAGCAGATCGCCAAGCCCTGGCAGCAGGTCATGGCGCACCGCTACCCGATTGCCGGTGGTAGCCGCAACGAAGCCTCGGTCAAAGACCTGCAACGTTTCGTAGACCCGGACTCGGGGCTGCTGCCGGCCTTCAAACGCAACGAAATCGGCAACCTCGCCGGCGGCGAAGGTCTGGGCGTAGGTGATGGCAAGGCACCGGCGTTGGTCAACCCTGGCATGCTCAACAGTATCGACCGGGCCAGTTCGGTAGGCCAGGTGATCGCCAGCCTGTCAGACCGCGACAACGGCTTTGAAATCATGCTGGAGCCCTCGGCCAACTTCACCGACATCGTGTTCACCCTCGATGGGCAGGAGCAGCACTACCGCAACGGCCGCAGCAGCTGGAGCCGCTTCGCCTGGCCAGGTACCAGCAACGCCCCGGGCGCTCGCCTGGATGTGGTAACGCTCAGTGGCGCACGGGTAACGGTGTTCGACTTCCCCGGGCGTTGGGGCCTGCTGCGCATGAACGAAAGCGCCCGCGTCGACGACCTCGACGGCATCCAGCAGCGCTTCAGCTGGAACACCGCCAATGGCCGTGTGAGCCTGGTGGTGCGCAACTTCGGTGGGGTAAAACTCACCGACCTGAGCCAGGTCAAGGCCCTAAGCGCACTCAACGACAGGAGTGCCCAATGATCGGCTGCTTCGGCAAACTGCCATCGAGCGCAGACTTCGTCAGCCTGCATGGCGCGGCGGAGGAAGTCTGCGAATTCGACAGTTGGCTGCAGACCTCGCTGGCGGCCATGCGCCACCGCGAAGACTGGCAGGCACTGTTCGATGGGTTGCCGATGTGCTTCTTCACGTACCGCGCACGCAATGGCAACTGGCTGCTGGGCGGGCTGTTGAGCTCGCGTGACGCCAGCAACCGGCGCTATCCGTTCTTCATCTACCAACTGCTCAAGGGCAAGGAAGGCATGGCCCTGGGCAACCCATACACCTTGGGCGAGCTGTTCTGCGCGCAGATAAAGCCTTTGCTGCACCAGGCCGTGCAAGGCGCCGACGGCACCCGTTTGTTCGAACAGGTCAAGGCCTTGCGCCCCCTGCAAGCCCAGGACCTGGACCTGTTCCGCCGGGTGCACGCCAAGTTCCTGCGTGACTTCAGCTTCACCGATATCGCGCGTGCACTGCACGGCTCCTGGCCAGGTTTCGACAGCGCCGCCGCTTTGACACGGCTGCGCGCATGCCGGCCGGCGCTGCACAGTGACTTCGAGGGTGGCATTGAGTTGCCCCTCCCTGCTGAGCGCGGTTTGAAAAACCCTACAGCCGATCTGTGGCTGACTTGGCTGTGCCACATGAACGGGCAGCCAGATACGCCAGCCGTGAGCCTGCTGGCAGACGATTTCATGCACCCGCGCCTGTTCTGCTTCCCGTCACGCCACGCCAGCAGTGCCTATCGCCTGCTCTGCGGCTGTGCCGAAGCCCAGCAGCATCTGGCGCTACTGGGCCCTGCGGCATCGGCCCGCGGCCAACACGACTTCGATCTACCCCTTGAACGCGTTATCGAGCAATTCGTCGATGCGCTGGATGCGACGCCTGTATGAACAAGATCAAGTACTACTGCCTGCGTTACCAACCCTATCTGCTGGGGGTGGCGTTTTTCCTGGTGATCTTCCTGGTATGGGCGATCGGCAGCGCGTTGGGCTTCGCTTCGCTGCACAGCCTGTTGGCTGGCATCGGGGCTTTCCTGCTGCTGTCGGCGGGCTACGTCCTGCTGCTGTACCGTGGCGCCGGCCAGCATCACAACCTCGAAGGCTTGCTGCGCGACGACGCCGACCAGGCTGTACTCAATGCCACGCCGGCCGACCGCGAGGAGGTCAGCCTGTTGCGCGAGCGCCTGCTGCAGGGCATCGAGCGCCTGCACAAGAACACGCCACGCGGCACCTCTGCCAAAGACGCCCTGTACGCGCTGCCCTGGTACCTGGTGATCGGCCAGCCCGCCGCTGGCAAGAGCACCATGATCCTGCAGTCCGGCCTCAACTTCCCTTACGCCGAGCGCGAAGGTGCACGCGTCGCAGGGTTGGGTGGCACGCGCAACTGTGACTGGTTCTTCAGCTCTGAAGCGGTGCTGCTGGACACTGCCGGGCGCTACATGAACAGCCCGGAAGAGGCCGGCAAGTGGCGTGGCTTCCTGCAGTTGCTGCGCCAGCACCGGCAACGCCGCCCGCTCAACGGTCTGATCGTCAGTGTCAGCATCGCCGACGTTGTGCACGGCTCCGCCGAAGACCAGCAGCGGGTGGCCAAGCGTTTGCGCGAACGCATCCAGGAAAGCTGCGCCTTGCTGGAGGTGCGCCTGCCGATCTACCTGGTATTCACCAAGTGCGACCTGATACCCGGCTTCACCCCCTTCTATCGCCAGCTGGATGAGGCCGCGCGCGGCGAAGTGATGGGCAAGACCTTCGCGCACAAAGGCTACGAACAGGCGGACTGGGGCCAGCGTTTTGGCCAGGCGATGGACGACTTGACCCGCTACTGGCAGCAGGTTGCCAGCCAGCAACTGGTGCAGCAGGACATTCAGGTAACGCGGCAAAACGACGCCGCTTACCGCTTCCCGCTGGAGCTGGCCGCAATCAAGCCACGGCTGCAGGCGTTCGTCGACAGCCTGCTGCGGGCCAACCCCTACCAGAATGCCGAAATGCTGCGTGGCTTCTACTTCACTGCCGCCTTGCAGGCCGATGAAGCGCTGTGGGGCAGCCATGGCCAGCATGTTGCCGAGCGTTTTGCCCTGGAACACGGCGAGGGGGCGGTCAGCGCAGGCAGCCAGCCTGCGCCGCTGTTCATCAACAGCCTGTTCCGCAAGGTCATCATCCCCGACCAGCACCTGGTGGCGCTGTACACCAGCAACCACCGCGAGCGCCGGCGCAAGGCCGCCTGGGTGGCCTGTGCCAGCCTCGCCGGGTTGGTGCTGTGCAGCCTGTGGGGCTGGTCGTACCTGAACAACCGTGCGGTGCTGGGCAGCATCGCGAGCGAGCTGGCCGAGGCCAAGCGCCAGGACCAGGCTGCCGATGGCCAGTACGCCGCCTGGCGCAGCCTGGACCGCCTGCGCTTCTGGGCCGCCCATTACTACCGGCAGCACCGTGAGCAGGGTGTACCGTTCAGCCTGCGTCTGGGCCTGTACCAGGGCCATCAGGTTGAGCCGCTGCTGCGCGACCGTTACTTCACCACCCTGCAGCAGGTGATGCTCAAGCCCACCGCAGACAACCTCACCCGCACGCTCTACCTGCTGACCACGCTCAAGGTCTACCAACGCAATACCCGGGAATTGCAACCGGTGAGCGGCGTGGACAGTGTGGAGGCCGAAGCCCTGCCACATGACAACCGCGCCCAGTCGATCGCCGATTTCGGCAAGGCGACACTGGACACCTACGTGATGCTTTCGCCCGCCCAGCGGGAGAAGGCCGACCCGGCGTTTCTCAAGGCGCACCTGCCCGACTACTGGTACCCGGCCATCGCTCGGCACACCGGCCACAGCCTGTCCGAGGCCAACCAGGGCAAGGGCGACCAGGACTACCTGTACGCCAGCCGGCAGATCACCTTCTATGCCGACCAGATCCGCGAAACGGATGTGCCGCGCATTCTCGACAACGCCTTCCTGATTTCTAGCTCGCGCAACTACATCGACAGCCTGCGTGCCCAGTCGCTACGCGCGATCGAGACCATCACGCTGGAATCGGACACCTTGTTCGCCTTTGGCCGGGCAGATTTCCAGAGCCTGAAAAGCGAGGGCCAGAACCAACTCAGTGCCATCGCCAGCAAACTGTTGAACACGCCCAATATCGGCAAGATCGTCATCTCCGGCCACGCCGACCAGCTCGGTGACAGCCAGAGCAACCTGCAGGTATCGAAACAACGGGCGCAAACCATTCGGACTTATCTGGTCGGCAAGGGCGTCCCGGCCGAACTGGTGGTGGCCCAGGGCGAAGGCAGCCGTAAACCGTTGGTCAACTGTGACATGCAACAGGCACGGGCCCAGTTGATCAAATGCCTGGAGCCCAACCGCCGGGTAGAAATCGAAGTGCGCGGGCTCAACTGAGCGCGCGCCGCACCAACCGGCCACCCGGGCTCACAGGAGGAGCACTGGGTGGCGGCACGCTACCTCTGCCGCCCTGTCGGCGAGGTGAAAAACCAAGGGTCGCATGAGCAACCCTTTACCAGTTGTTAATGGAGAGTTTCACAATGGCATTTGACGCGTATATCCAAATCGACGGCATCCCAGGCGAAGTACTGGACGAAAAGCACAAGGACTGGATCGAAGTGCTGGGCTACGAGTACGGCGCCACCCAGGCGACCTCGGCGACTGCCAGCTCCTCGGGCGGCGCGTCGTCCGAGCGTGTTGCCCTGAGCGACTTCAAGATCCGCAAATCGGTCGACAAGGCATCGGCCAAACTGTTCGAGCACTGCTGCACCGGCAAACACATTGCCAAGCTGAAGCTCAACGTCAACCGCGCCGGTGGTGACAAGGTCACCTACCTGACCATCGATATGGAAGAAGTCGTGGTGTCGTCGGTCAGGTTCGTTGCCGGTGGCAACCAGGCCGGTGAAGACAAGGCGGTCAGCGACCTGCCGATCGAAGAAATCACCTTCAACTTCGCCCGCATCAAAACCACCTACACCCAGCAGAACCGTACCGACGGCCAGGCCGGCGGCAACATCGTCGGTGGCTGGGACCGCACCGCGAACAAAGTCTTCGCCTGATTACCTGCATGCCCAGGGCCGCTTCAGCGGCCCATCCTTCACAGTGTGCCAGCCAGCCTGGCACGCTGTTCACTAGCCAGAACCTGAGTGCTTTATGCCTGACATTCTCAATGACCTCTCGCTGGCCGCACTGGTCGCACCCATCGAAGGTGGCAGTGGCGAAGACTTGAGCTTCTCTGCGTTGTTCGACCAGATCAAGGAGGCGCGCCGGGCCGACCCCGACTACCTGACCCAGGGCGACTGGCAAACCGATTTGAAAACCGCCGACTGGGAGCAGGTGATCAACTTGTCTGCCCAGGGCCTCGCCCAACACAGCAAGGACCTGATGCTGGCAGCCTGGCTCAGCGAAGGCCTGGCCCAGCGCGCGCACTTCGAAGGCATCACCTTCGGCCTGGTACTGACTGAACAGTTGCTGCAGGCGTTCTGGGAAAACTTGTACCCAACCCTCGAAGAGGGCCTTGACGAGCGGGCGGCCCGGTTGTCCTGGCTCAAGAGCACGCTCACCGACATCGCCGGTGGCTTGCCCATCACCCAAGGGCAGAATTTTGGCGTGTTGCGTTACGACGAATCACGTCTTGTGGAAAACCTGGCCCTGCGCGACACCAAGGCCATGCAGACCGCATTGAACGAAGGCAAGATCAACGCCGAGATATTCCAGCGCTCGGTGGCGCTGTCCGACACCGAATACCTGCGCAACAAGGCGCTGCAGATCAACGACAGTCTGCAAGCCTGCAAACGCCTGCAGGCCACTGCGGAGCAACTGTTCGGCCACGAGGCACCGAGCTTTGCCAGCCTCGCCGACATGCTGACCCGGGCCAGCCAGCTGGCTGAAAAACTGCTGAAAGACCGTGGTGTCGAGCTGCAGCCGCCAGCCCCCGTGGTCGACGAACCCGAAGCCAACGTCGCCCCCGTCGAACAGGCAGGTGAAGCCATGAACACTCCCGCCCAGCCCACTGCGCCTGCGCCCATGCGTACCACCCCGCTGACCCGGGACGAAGCCTTCAGCATGCTGGCCGGCATCGCCCAGTTTTTCAAACAGACTGAACCGCAAAGCCCGGTGCCGTATCTGATAGAACGTGCCATCAAGTGGGGCAACATGCCGCTGGAAGGCTGGCTGAGCGATGTGATCAAAGACAGCAATGTGGTGGACAACATTCGCGACGTACTTGGCACCCGCGAACCGAAACCCTGACCCACGTCAGCGACTATGCTGCTACCGTGAGCTTCCCGTACCGCCAAGGAAAGCGCCATGCCGCCACGTTCCACTCCCCCCACCGGTTTCGTTCGTGTCCGTGGTGCCCGCGAGCACAACCTGAAAAACATCGACGTGGATATTCCGCGCGATGCGCTGGTGGTGTTCACCGGGGTGTCCGGCTCGGGGAAATCCTCACTGGCGTTCTCCACCCTGTACGCCGAAGCCCAGCGCCGCTATTTCGAATCGGTGGCACCCTACGCGCGGCGCCTGATCGACCAGGTGGGTGTGCCGGATGTGGATGCCATCGAAGGCCTGCCCCCGGCAGTTGCCTTGCAACAGCAACGGGGCACGCCAAGCGCCCGTTCTTCGGTAGGCAGCGTGACCACATTGTCCAGCTCCATCCGCATGCTCTATTCACGCGCGGGGCAGTACCCGGCAGGTCAGGCCATGCTGTACGCCGAGGACTTTTCGCCGAACACCCCGCAGGGTGCCTGCCCGCAGTGCCACGGCCTGGGGCGCGTCTATGAGGTGAGCGAGGCGACCATGGTGCCCGACCCGTCACTGACCATCCGCGAACGCGCGATCGCGGCCTGGCCAATGGCCTGGCAAGGGCAGAACCTGCGCGACATCCTGGTCACGTTGGGGTATGACGTGGACATACCCTGGCGCGACCTGCCCCAGGCCCAGCGCGACTGGATCCTGTTCACTGAAGAAACGCCCACCGCACCGGTCTATGCCGGCCTGACCCCGGCGCAAACCCGCCAGGCCCTCAAGCGCAAGCTGGAGCCCAGCTACCAGGGCACTTTCACGGGTGCCCGGCGCTATGTCATGCATACCTTCATGCATTCGCAAAGTGCACAGATGCGCAAGCGCGTCGCCCGGTACATGCGCCCCAGCGCCTGCCCGCTGTGCCACGGCAAACGCCTGAAGCGTGAAGCGCTGGGCGTGACCTTTGCCGGGCTGGACATCGCCGAGCTGTCGCAGTTGCCGCTGCAAGCGCTGGCCGAGGTGCTGCGCAAGGTCGCGGCAGCGGGCTACCTGGAGCCACAGCAAAGCCAGCTGACCCTGGAAAAGCGCCTGGCCGCGCAGCGCATCGCCCATGAGCTGCTGGAGCGCATCGACACCCTGCTCGAACTGGGCCTGGGCTACCTGGCCCTGGAGCGCAGCACGCCCACCTTGTCATCTGGCGAACTGCAACGCCTGCGCCTGGCCACCCAGCTGAATTCGCAGCTTTTCGGCGTGATCTACGTACTCGACGAACCCTCGGCCGGCCTGCACCCGGCCGACAGTGAAGCGCTGTTCCAGGCACTGCAACGGCTGAAGCAGGCGGGCAACTCGGTGTATGTGGTGGAGCACGACCTGGACACCATGCGCCGGGCCGACTGGCTGGTGGATGTAGGCCCCGCCGCCGGCGAGCACGGGGGTAGCATCCTGTACAGCGGGCCCCCGGCGGGGCTGGCCAAGGTCGAGCAGTCCTGCACCCGCGCCTACCTGTTCGGCGCCCAGGCCCAGGCCCCGCGTGCGCCACGCCAGCCTCGTGGCTGGCTGAAGCTGGAAGGCATCAGCCGCAACAACCTCGACAACCTCAGCGCGGCATTTGCGCTGGGCTGCTTCACGGCGGTAACGGGTATTTCCGGTTCGGGCAAGTCGAGCCTGGTCAGCCAGGCCCTGCTGGAGCTGGTGGGCGCGCACCTGGGCCATGCCGGGCAAGGCGACGAGCCTGAAGAGCAGAGCCTGGAAGACGAACCGCAACAGGCCAGCAGCGGCCATGTCAGCGCCGGCCTCGAGGCTATCAAGCGCCTGGTGCAGGTAGACCAGAAGCCGATCGGGCGCACGCCGCGCTCCAACCTGGCGACCTACACCGGGTTGTTTGACCATGTGCGCAAGCTGTTTGCCGCCACCGAACAAGCCAAGGCGCAAGGCTTCGACGCCGGGCGCTTTTCCTTCAACGTGGCCAAGGGCCGCTGCGCCAATTGCGAAGGCGAGGGTTTCGTCAGCGTCGAGTTGCTGTTCATGCCCAGCGTGTACGCACCCTGCCCGACCTGCCACGGTGCGCGCTACAACCCCGAAACCCTGGCGGTCAGCTGGCAAGGCATGAACATTGCGCAAGTGCTGCAACTGACCGTCGACCAGGCCCTGCAGGTGTTTGCCGAACAGCCGCCGGCCCGGCGGTGCCTGCAGGTGCTGCAAGACATCGGCCTGGGTTACCTGCGCCTGGGCCAGCCGGCCACCGAGCTGTCCGGGGGTGAGGCGCAACGCATCAAGCTGGCGACCGAACTGCAACGCATGGCCCGGGGCGCGACCCTGTACGTGCTGGATGAGCCGACCAATGGCCTGCACCCGCAAGACATCGACCGGCTGCTGCTGCAACTGAACCGCTTGGTCGAGGCTGGGCACAGCGTGGTGGTGGTGGAACATGACATGCGGGTGGTGGCGCAGAGTGACTGGGTGATCGATATTGGGCCAGGTGCCGGGGCTGCCGGGGGCAAGGTGGTGGTCAGCGGAACGCCGCAAGTGGTGGCCAACTGCAAGGAAAGCCGCACGGCGGCGTTTCTGGCCAAGGCATTGTAAGGGCCTGTACCCGCACTTTTGTACATTGCCAGTTCTGCAACCCGGGGCATAGAATGCGATCAATTCCTAATTGCACCTACTTCCCGGAAACCCGTGCCCCATGCCGCCCGCCGACCCCACCCTCAACCTGCAGGTTCAGACGCTGTACACCGAGCACCACGGCTGGCTGCAGGGCTGGCTGGGGCGCAGGCTGGGTAATGCCTGCGATGCGGCCGATCTGGCCCATGACACCTTCCTGCGCCTGCTCAGCCGTCAGGGCAACAGCTATTTCGGCGGTGAGCCTCGGGCATTGCTGACGCACATTGCCAAGGGCCTGGTGATAGACCGCTGGCGTCGCCAGGATGTCGAACGGGCGTATCTGCAGGCCATCGCGCATCTGCCCGAACCAGAAGTGCCGTCGGCCGAGACCCGCTGGATGATCCTCGAAACGCTGTACCGCATCGATGCCATGCTGCGCGAGTTGCCGGCGCGGGTTCGCCACGTATTCCTGCTGTCGCAACTGGACGGGCTGACCTACGCGCAAATCGCCGAACAACTGCAGGTTTCGCTGGTGACCATCAAGCGCGACATGCGCACCGCCTTCCTCGCCTGCCTGAGCATGGACGAATGAGGCCACCTATCGACCCACTGATCCTCGGCGAGGCCGCCGACTGGCTGGTGCAGCTGCAGTTGGGCGCAGCCACCGACGATGACCATCGCGCCGTCCAGGCCTGGTGCCAGCGCAGTAGCCAGCATGCCCTGGCCTGGCAGCGCGCCGAGGCCATCCTCGGTGAGTTTCGCCGTCTGCCTGCGCCGGTTACCGGGGAAACCTTGCGCCGGCTCAGCCGCCAGGGTGCGGTCAGCCGCCGCCAGGCCCTGCAGCGTCTGGGGATGTGGCTGCTGGCGGCACCAGCAGCCTGGATGGCCTGGCGCGAGGCACCCTGGCAGCAATGGGCCGCCGATGCCCGCACGGCGGTTGGCGAACAACGCTCACTGACACTGGCCGACGGCAGCCACGTACTGTTGAACACCCACACCGCCATCGATATCCGCTTCGATGCCCGGCAACGCCGTATCGCCTTGCTGGCAGGTGAAGTGCTCGTGACCAGCGCCAACGACCCGGCAACCCCGCCGCGCCCGCTGGTGGTGACCACCCCGCAGGGCCATGCGCGGGCGCTGGGCTCGCGCTTCAGCGTACGTATCGACGGCGCACTGACCCGGGTAGCGGTGTTGCAGGGCACCGTCGCCAACCGCCCGCTGCACGCCGCCGCCAGCGTGCAGCTCAAGGCGGGCGAGCGCTCCGCGTTCGATGCCGACCGTGTACTGCCCGCCACCCCGCTGGAAAACGGCGACCTGGCCTGGGAACACGGCATGCTGCTGGCGCGCGACATGCGCCTGGCCGACCTGTTGCAGGAGCTGGGCCGCTACCGCCCGGGCGTGCTGCGCTGCCACCCGGCAGTGCGCGGCCTGAAAGTGTCTGGCGCCTTTCCGGTGACCGATACCGATGCCAGCCTGCGGCTGCTGGCCGACACCTTGCCGGTAACTGTCCAGGGCCTGACTCGCTACTGGGTGACGGTCGAGCCCGTGAGCTGACCCGGGCTCAGCGCACACGGGAATCAACGACAGGCTTTTTGATACCTTTTCCGGCGTCGTCCGGTGATCAGTGCAGAACCTCCCTTTTCTGCACCTACAGGACCCTCGCCCAATGCCCCATTTGCCTTTCAAGGCACTGAGCCTTGCCATCGCCATGGCCGCCCTGGCACCGGCGGCGATCGCTGCCGACGCCACCACCCGCGACTATCACCTGGCCGCTGGCCCGCTGGCCGATGTGCTGGCACGCTTCGCCGCCAATGCCGGGGTGCCCTTGTCATTCGACCCGGCGCTGCTTCAGGGCAAGCAAAGCCAGGGCCTGCAGGGCAGTTTCAGTGTGCCGGAGGGTTTTGCTCGCCTGCTGGCCGGCAGTGGCTACAGCCTGATCAGCACCGGCAGCGGGGGCTACACACTGGCGCCGGCAGTGGACCTGGGCAGTGCCCTGGAGCTGGGCGCCACCACCATCAACAGCAACCTGGCCGCCAGCGGCGATACCTGGCAAGGCGGCCAGGTGGCGCGTAGCGCACGCCTGGGTGTGCTTGGGGAACAGCCGACCAGTGATGTACCGTTCAGCGTCACCAGCTACACCGCCAAGACCATTGCCGATCAACAGGCGCGTACCCTGGGTGATGTGTTGCTCAATGACGCGGCAGTGCGCCAGTCGGCAGGCTTTGGCAATTTCTCGCAGGTGTTCACCATCCGCGGGCTGCCACTGAGCACTGACGACATCAGCTACAACGGCCTGTACGGCGTGCTACCGCGGCAGATCATCACCACCGAAGCACTCGAGCGCGTCGAGGTGTTCAAGGGCCCGAACGCCTTTCTGAACGGCGTCGCCCCCCAGGGCAGCGGTATTGGCGGTGCGGTCAACCTGGTTCCCAAGCGTGCCGCAGACACGCCAACCCGCCACGTCAGCCTCGATTATGCCACCGGCGCCAATGTCGGCGGCCACCTGGACCTGGGCCAACGGTTTGGTGAAGACAACCGCTTCGGCGCCCGTATCAACCTGGCCCAGCATGACGGCGGAACGGGTGTGCACGACGAAGCACAGCACGCCACCTTGGTAGCTGTAGCCCTGGACTACCGGGGCGAACGCCTGCGCCTGTCCACCGACCTGGGTTACCAGAAAGAACGCATCAACCAGGGCCGGGCGGTGATCTACCCAACCGGCAGCAAAGTGCCCCATGCCCCCTCGGCGCGCGACAATTACGCCCAACCGTGGACCTGGTCACAGCTGGAAGACACCTACGGCATGCTCAACGCCGAATACGACCTCAACGACAACTGGGTGCTTTATGCCGGTGCCGGGGCCAAGCACACTCGCGAAAACGGCGAATACTCCTCGTTGTACGTCAGCGACGCCATCGGCACTGCGCGGGGTGGCTACCTCTATTCACCACACGATGAGGACAACAAGAGCGCCATGGCCGGCATCAATGGCCAGTTCGCCACGGGGCCGGTCAGCCATCGGCTCAACGTCGGGCTTTCGGGCATGTGGGGCGAACAACGTTCGGCTTACGCCGCAGTTGCCGCTGCCAACCGCTATGCCACCGACCTGTACCACCCGGTCAAGGTGCAGCGCCCGACCAATACGTATACGGGCAGTGACCTGCACGACCCGCGTATCGTGGGCAAGAACCGTGTCAAGAGCGTGGCGATGTCCGACACCCTTGGCTTTGTGGATGACCGTGTGCTGCTGACCCTGGGCGTGCGCCGGCAATCGATCGGTGTCGACGGCTGGTCTACCGCTAGCGGTGAGCGCAACGCCAACTATGACGAGTCGGTGACCACGCCGGTCTATGGCCTGGTGCTCAAGCCGTGGGAGCATGTGTCGTTCTACGCCAACCGCATCGAGGGCCTGGCACAAGGCCCCACTGCCCCGTCGAGCGTGACCAATGCCAATGAAGTGTTCCCGCCCAGGCGCAGCAAGCAGGTCGAGGCCGGGGTCAAGCTGGACTGGGACAGCTTTGGTGCAACGCTTGGCCTGTACCGCATCGAGCAGCCCAACAGCACCACGTTCCGCAGCGCCGGTGCCGAGCGCGACACCTTCAGCATGGACGGCGAGCAGGTCAACAAAGGGGTGGAATTGAATGTGTTCGGCGAGCCAGTGCACGGCTTGCGCCTGCTGACCGGTGCAGTGTTCATGCACACCGAGCTCAAGAACACTGCCAATGGCGCCAACGACGGCAACCGTGCGCCGGGCGTGCCGCGCTTCCAGTACAACCTGGGCGCGGACTGGGACGTTCCAGGCATCGCCGGCGCGGCATTGAATGCGCGGGTGTTGCGTACCGGCGGCCAGTACGTCAATGCCAGCAACAGCCTGAACATCCCGGCCTGGACCCGGGTCGACCTCGGCGCACGTTACCGTTTCAAGCTGGATGAGCAATGGGTGACCTTGCGGGCCAACCTGGAGAACGTCGCCAACAAGGCCTATTGGGCGTCGGCCTCGACCACCAACAACTACCTGACCCAAGGCACACCACGGGTGCTGCGCTTGTCCGCCAGCGTAGACTTCTGACGCCCCCGTCAGCCAGCAGCCCCGGCCCTTTAGCGGGTAAACCCGCTCCCTTGTGGGAGCGGGCGTGCCCGCGAACACCGGCGCAGCCGGTGCCAGCCACCGCGTCGGGTTCTGTGCCACCCGCGAATACGGTGCTACCGGCAACGCACAATATGCTCAAAACCAAAGCCTGCACCTAGCAGCACCAAGCGCCGCTCAAGTACAGTCTTCCCCATGAACAAATACGCCCCACACGCGTGGCTACCCCACGAAAAGCCCACCTTGCCAGGCTCCCCCTCCACGCCTTTGCATTCGCCAGCCAAACGCCTGGCGTATGGCGTGGTCGGCCTGCTGGTAGCCATTACCGGTGGCTTGGGCAACGCGCTGGTCACCGCCAACCTGATGTTCCTGCAAGGCGCGCTAGGTGCCACCACGGCGGAAATGGCGTGGCTGCCAGCGGCCTACGTGATGACCAACGTGTCCATGAACCTGCTGTTGGTTAAATTCCGCCAACAATTCGGCTTGCGCGCCTTCACCGAGGTGTTCCTGGTCCTATACGTCCTGGTCACCTTCGCCCACCTGCTGGTCAACGACCTCAACTCGGCCATCGCCGTACGCGCGGCCCACGGCATGGTGGGGGCGGCGCTCAGCTCACTGGGGCTGTACTACATGATCCAGGCCTTCCCCGCCCAATGGCGGTTGAAGGCCATGGTACTGGGCCTGGGCGCTTCGCAGCTGGCATTACCCCTGGCGCGGATCTTTTCCGAAGACTTGCTGCAGATAGCCGAATGGCGCGGGCTGTACCTGTTCGAGCTCGGCCTGGCCCTGGCGGCACTGGGCTGTGTCCTGCTGCTCAAGCTGCCGCCCGGTGACCGCTTCAAAACCTTCGAGCCACTGGATTTCCTGACCTTCACCCTGATGGCCAGCGGTACCGCCCTGCTTTGTGCCGTGCTGTCGCTGGGGCGCATCGACTGGTGGCTGGAGGCCCCGTGGCTCGGCGTGGCGCTGGCGGCATCGATTGCGCTGATGCTCAGCGGCCTGGCCATCGAACACAACCGCCGCAACCCGTTGCTGATGACCCGCTGGCTTGGCAGTGGCGCCATCATCCGTCTGGCCCTGTGCGTGGTGCTGATCCGCATGGTCACCTCGGAGCAATCCACAGGCGCGGTAGGCTTCCTGCAGGCCTTGAACATGAGCAGCGAGCAGATGCGCAGCCTGTACTGGATCATGCTGCTCGGTGCCGTGGCGGGCCTGGCCAGCAGTGCCCTGACCATAAATCCCAACCACCTGATCATCCCGCTGTTCGTGTCCTTGCTGGCCATGGCCGTCGGTGCATTCATCGACAGCGGTTCCAGCAACCTCACGCGCCCGGCACAAATGTACTTCAGCCAGTTTCTGCTGGCCTTTGGCAGTACCTTCTTCCTGGGGCCGTCGATGGCCCTGGGTATCAGCCATGTGCGCGCCAACCCCCGTAACCTGGTCAGCTTTTCGGTGCTGTTCGGCATCTGCAACAACGTTGGCGGCCTGGTTGGCGCGGCACTGCTCGGCACCTTCCAGACCTGGCGGGAGAAGTTCCACTCCAGCCACCTGATGGACCACCTGAGTTATTTGGAACCACTGGTCAACGCCCGCGTACAAAGCGGTGCAGCAGCTTACAGTGGCATCCTCGCCGACCCGGCCCTGCGCACCGAAGCCGGCATGCGCCTGCTGGCCACGGCCGCCAGCCGCGAAGCCAATGTCATGGCCTACAACGATGTGTTCGTACTGATCGGCAGCATCGCCATACTGACCATGATCTGGATCTGCATCCGTAGCACCTGGCTCTGGTACTCGAAACGCCAGGCCACCACCACCGACTCCACCCCCGGCGTGCCCACCCGATGACCGACGACACCCGTACCACGACCACCACCGCCATCGCCGAAACCCCGGAAGGCGCCACGCCGCCCAGCGAGCCGGGTAGCCCGGTACGCACGCGGCGGGTGCGGTTGCTGTCCTCGATCTGCTTTGCCGCCGTGGCCCTGGCAGGTGTTCTGCTGGTGCTGTATGCCTGGCGCCTGCCGCCCTTCAGCAGTGCCATCGAAAGCACCGAAAACGCCCTGGTGCGCGGGCAGGTCACCCTGATAGGCCCCCAGCTCAGTGGTTACATCGTCGACGTGCCCGTGCACGACTTCCAGTTCGTCAAGGCCGGCGACCTGCTGGTGCAACTGGACGACCGTATCTACAAGCAGCGCCTGGCCCAGGCCCTCGCCCAGTTGCAGCAGCAACAGGCAGCCCTGGCCAACAACCTGCAACAGCGCAAGAGCGCCGAAGCCACCATTGCCCAGCGCCAGGCCGCCATTGGCGATGCCCAGGCCCAGGCGGCCAAAGCCAAGGCCGACCTGCGCCGCAATCAGGCGCTGGTCAGCGACGGCTCGGTTTCCCGCAGCGAACTGGACGTGACCCGCGCCAACGAGGCAGCTGCCGTCGCCAGCCTGGCCCAGGCCAAGGCCGCGCTGGAAATCGCCCGCCAGGACCGGGAGACCGTGGTGGTCAACCGGGCTGCGCTCGAAGCGGCTGTGGAAAACGCCAGGGCCACCGTGGAGCTGGCGCGCATCGATCTCGACAACACCCGGGTTACCGCCCCGCGTGACGGCCAACTGGGGCAGATCGGCACGCGCCTGGGTGCTTATGTCAATTCAGGTGCACAGTTGATGGCGCTGGTGCCCGACACCCTGTGGGTCATCGCCAACATGAAGGAAACCCAGATGGCCAATGTGCGCATCGGCCAACCCGTGAGCTTTACCGTGGACGCGCTGAACCACCTGAAGCTGTACGGGCACGTGCAGCAGATTTCGCCGGCCACCGGTTCGGAGTTCGCCTTGCTGCAGGCCGACAATGCCACCGGCAACTTCGTCAAGATCGCCCAGCGGATACCGGTACGGATCACCGTGGATGCCGACCAGCCACCCGCTCGGCAGTTGCGGCCGGGGATGTCGGTGGTGGTCAGTATCGATACCCGGGTGCAGCCTTAGCTGCCGGGCGCAGTTGCCTGGCTGCCTGCGGCGTCTCGTCGCAGGGCCAGGCCCCTTGGGCAAACCCTCGCAACCCCGTAGAATCGCGCTTCCTTTTCGCCCGTCGCCGTCAACGGTGGCAACCAGCAGCAATGACAGAGTCCGTGCCTGAACACATGCTCACCATGTGAAATAGGCTCAACCCTCCCCGCCCGGCCCCATCCCCTACGGCCCAGCGGTTGAGTCTTGCCCAGGTCGCATCCGTGCAGCTACTCGCCCCTTGCGGGGTCGAGCCGGTGTGCGCGTCCGAAAAGGCGCTCATTCCGCTCATCCAACCAGAGGTACCTATGTCTCCGCGTTTGCTGGCCATGGCGCTGGCGCCCCTGCTCGGGCTGTTCATCATCGCCCTGGGCAACGGCTTCATGTCTTCCCTCACCACCCTGCGCCTGGGCGCTGCCGGTGAGTCTGCCACCACCATTGGCATCGTTTCGTCGACCTACTTCATCGGCCTCACACTGGGCGCCATCTTCAACGACCGGCTGATCCTGCGCATCGGCCACATTCGCGCCTATACCAGCTTCGCCTCGCTGATTGCCGTGACCATCTTGCTGCAGGGCTTGTTCTACGACGTGACCTGGTGGTCGGTGCTGCGCCTGATCAACGGCTGGGCCGCCGTGGGCGTGTTTCTGGTGATCGAAAGCTGGCTGCTGCTGGCCGGCGACGCGAAAATCCGCGGCCGCCTGCTGGCGCTGTACATGATCGCCTTCTATGGCGCCGGGGTCATCGCCCAGGCCGGCCTGGGGGAGATCACCCAGTTGGGCGATACCGCGCCGTTCATGCTGGCCGGCGTGCTCGCCGCGCTGTCGGTGCTGCCCATCGTGATCCTGCCGCGGGTATCGCCCTTGCTGGAGCAGGTCGAACCCCTCAAGCCCCGGCAGTTGCTGGGCGTGGCCCCCTCGGGCCTGGTGGGTTGCTTCGGCTCGGGCGTCGCCATCGCCGGCATCTATGCCCTGCTGCCGCTGTACCTGCAACGCATCGGCCTGGAGGTGGGCGAAGTCGGCAACATGATGGCCTGGGTCATCCTTGGCGCCATGCTGTTGCAGTACCCGGTCGGGCGCTGGTCGGACCGCAAAGACCGCCTGGACGTACTGCTGGCGCTGGCCGCCTTGTGCGTTGTGCTGTCACTGGTCACGGTGTTCCTGCCCTCGGACTCGTTCCTGCTGCCGGCCATGCTGTTCCTGTTGGGCGGTGGCGTGTTCACCCTGTACCCGGTCGCGGTCAGCCATGCCGCCGACCGCGCACCGTCCGATGCGCTGGTGCCGATGATCCAGGGCTTGCTGCTGATCAACTCACTGGGCTCGGCCATGGCACCGGTGGCCATTTCGCCGATGATGACCGAGTTTGGCGAGGCCGGACTGTTCTGGGCGTTTGCCGTGGTCAACCTGGCCATGCTGTGCTTCTTCATGTGGCGCCGTGGCAAGCGCCCGGCGGCAGAACACCCGGCGCCCTTCGCCGCCTCGACCACGTTCTCGCCCACCGGTGCCGAACTGCGGGTAACCGAAGACCTGATGCATGCCGCGCAAGAGCATCCGCCGCTGGAGCCCGCCGACCCTGCACCGCCTGCCCAGAGCCAGGCCCACTGAGCCAACGGGCTGCCATGCAGCCCGGTTGTCTACCCCACCAACCCTCGCACACAGAAGTACAGGATCGACGGCCCCATCAGGCACCCCAAGCCGGTATGGAACGTGGCGGTCAGTGCCCCGTAAGGCACCAGCCGCCGGTCCGTCGCGGCCAACCCGGCGGTCACACCCGACACAGTCCCCGCCAAACCGCCGAACACCATTGCCGAGCGTGGGTTGTCCAGCGCCAGCAAACGGGCCGATACCGGGGTGAATACCATCACCAGAATCGCCTTGATCAAACCGGTGGCGATCGACAGGGCCATCACGTCCGAACTGGCACCCAGCGCCGCGCCGGTCACCGGGCCGACGATGTACGTCACGGCGCCGGCACCAATGGTGGTCATGCTCACCGCGTCGCGGTAACCAAAGGCGTACGCCACGCCCGCCCCGACAATGAATGGCAAGACCGTGCCGAGCAGCAGCGCCACCGCGCCGATCATCCCGGCACGGCGAGCCTCGGTGGCCTGCACCTCGAACGCCGTGGCAACGATGGCGAAGTCGCGTAGCATGGCCCCGCCCATCAGGCCGATGCCGGAAAACAGCGCCATGTCGGCCAGGCCTTTCTGGCCGCCTGTGAGGGTACCGCCCACCCAGGCCAACACCAGCCCGATGACAATGGCGATGGCCGAGCCGTGCACGCGGCCGAAGGTCAGGTACCTGGACAACAACACCGACAGCCACATGATGCCGCCCACCACCGCGAAGGCAGTGATCAGGCCGTTATGTTCCAGGGCATTATCAATGATCGGCCACATGTTCAGCGCCCTCCTGCAGGGGCAGCATGCCCATTGGCCTGGGGTGGCGCCTCGACCGCGGGGAGCGGTTCGCCGCGGTGGCTGCGGCTGATCAGTGCAATGGTCGCACCGCACACCAGCACCGCACCTATCGCAGCCAGCAGCGCCACCGGCCCGCCGTGCAGGGCAGTGACCACGTTCTGTTGCGCCGCCATGGCCACCACGACCGGAATGTACATGGCCCCCCAGAAGCCCACACCGAACTCGCACTCCTTGCTCATGCCACCGTGACGGTGCATGTAAAGGCGTGCGCAGATCAGCAGGATCATGGCGATGCCGACCCCGCCTACATTGGATTTGACGCCCAGCAGTACGCCCAGGAAGTCGCCGACGATAACCCCAGCCAGCGTACAGACCGCCAGCAGTGCCACACCATAGATGATCATTGTTGTTGT